>NZ_FNCU01000012.1:0-212054 GCF_900099855.1 Bradyrhizobium sp. Rc2d
GCCAGGAACGCCAGCAAGAGCACCATCGAGACCTCGACCATCCGCGCCATCTCCTGGCGCCTGATTCCGTTCCTGGTGCTGGCCTACTTCTTCTCCTATCTCGACCGCGTCAATCTCGGCTTCGCCGCGCTGACCATGAACGCGGAGCTGAAGTTCACGCCGCTGATCTTCTCCTGGGGCGCCGGCATCTTCTTCATCGGCTACTTCATCTTCGAGGTGCCGAGCAACCTCGCGCTGGAAAAATTCGGCGCCAGCCGCTGGATCGCCCGCATCATGGTGACCTGGGGCATCATCTCGGCGCTGATGGCGCTGGTCAGCGGTGTCACCAGCTTCTACGTTTTGCGCTTCCTGCTCGGCGTCGCCGAGGCCGGCTTCTTCCCGGGCATCATCCTGTATCTGACCTATTGGTACCCGGCCGAATACCGCGCCCGCTTCCTGGCGGCCTTCGCCATCGCCGTGCCGGTCTCGACCGTGATCGGCGCGCCGATCTCGGGCCTCTTGCTCGGGCTCGACGGCATCATGGGGCTAAAGGGCTGGCAGTGGCTGTTCATCATCGAGGGCATCCCTTCGGTGCTGCTCGGCCTCGTCACCTGGTTCTATCTCACCGACAGACCGGAGCAGGCGAATTGGCTCTCGGCCGAGCAGAAGGCCTGGCTCAAGGCCAAGCTCGATTCCGAGATCGCAATCAAGCAGGCGGTGAAGCATCCCTCGCTCGGCCAGGCGCTGTCGTCGCCGAAGGTGATCGCGCTCAGCCTGATCTATTTCGGCTTCGTCGGCGCGCTCTATGGCATGCAGTTCTGGCTGCCGCAGATCGTCAAGGCGTTCGGCCTCACCAACGCGCAGACCGGCTTCGTCACCGCGATCCCCTATCTGTTCGGCACCGTCGCCATGATCCTGTGGGCGCGGCATTCGGATGCGAGCCGCGAGCGCGTGATGCATGTCGGCGCGCCGCTGCTGCTCACCGCGGTCGCGCTCGGCATCTCCTCCTATCTCACCGATCCCACCCTGACGATGGTGGTGCTGACGGTCGCCGCGATCGGCGTGTTCTGCTGCTTCGGCGTGTTTTGGACCCTGCCGACCGCCCGGCTGTCCGGCACGGCGGCGGCCGGTGCCATCGCCCTGATCAACTCGATCGGCAATCTCGCCGGCTTCGGCGGGCCCTATCTGATCGGCTGGGTCAAGGAAGCCACCGGCCAGACCTCGACCGGCCTGCTCGTGCTCGCCGTCCTGCCGCTGATCGCCGGCCTCCTGGTCTTCATCGGCGGCCACGACAGCAAGCACGAGTTTGCTGAACAGGAGCGGTGAGCAGCGTGCACGCGGTCTCCTCGGTTGCGGCTGTCAGGCCGCGACCGTCGTTCGTCCGCGTTCGAACACGAAGTCGCGGTACCCGGCCTCGATCGCGGCGGCGCAATACTCCCGGTATTTTGGAAAGCCGCCCGTGAACAGCGACAGCCCTTGCGCCTTGTCCTTGACATTGGTGCCGACGTACCAGGTCTTCGCCTTGGTCAGCAGCGAACGCTGGGCAAGCTTGAATACCAGCGCCATCCATTCGTCTTCCGCCTGCCTGGTCGGTTCGATGGTGTCGAGACCCTGGTCCGCCATATGCGTGATCGTGTGCGCGATCCAGTCGACGTCGTTCTCGCTGATCCTGACGATGTTGGCGAGCGCGGCGGGGCCGTTGGGTCCGGTGGTCATGAAGAGGTTCGGAAACCCTTCCATCATGAGACCGAGATACGACCGTGCCCCTGCCTTCCATTTCTCATTGACTGTCCGGCCGTCGCGGCCGACGACGTCGAAGGCAGTCAACGCTCCCGTCAGCCCGTCATAGCCGGTCGCGAAGATCAGCATGTCGAGTGCGGTTTCACTCGATTGCGTCCGCACGCCTTGCGCCGTGATCTCCACGATCGGATCGGAGACGCAATCGATCAGATGGACATTCGGCTGGTTGAAGGTCTCGTAGTAGCCTGTATCCAGGCACGGACGACGGGCGAAGATCGGATAGCCGCGCGGCTTCAGTCTCTCCGCGGTGACGGGATCCGCGACGACGCCGTTGATCTTGCCGCGCACGAACTCCGCCACGTGCTCGTTGGCTTCCTCGTTGCTCAGAAGATCCGTGAAAGTGCCGAGCATGGCCAGCCCTCCGGCCTTCCAGGCGTCTTCGAGCAATTCGCGGCGGCGCGACGGCGTCACGCTGAAGAAGGCCCGCGTCGTCCACGGGCGCACGCCGCCATTCGGGCTGTTGCGGGCCGCGTCGCGAATGCCGGTATAGTTACGCTTGACCTCGGCCACGTAGTCGGGATCGAGCTTCTGGTTGCGCATCGGCATCGTGAAGCTCGGCGTGCGCTGGAACACGTAGAGCTCGCGGGCCTGCCGGCCCACCTCCTGCACGATCTGAATGCCGGTCGATCCGGTGCCGATCACGCCGACGCGCTTGCCTTCATAGCTGACGGGATGATGCGGCCATCGGCCGGCCCGCAGCAACTCGCCCGCGTAGCGCGCGACGCCGGGGATCTCGGGATCCCGGGGCACCGAGAGCGGGCCGGTCGCCATCACGCAATAAGTCGCTTCGATCATCTCGCCGCGATCCGTCGTCACCGACCAGAGTTTTCGCGTCTCGTCCCAGACGGCGCTCACGATGCGCGTGTTGAACTGGTAGTGCTTGCGCAGGTCGAGGCGATCGGCGACGAAGTTGAAGTAGGCCAAGAGCTCCGGCTGCGAGGCGAATTCTTCCGACCAGGTCCATTCCTGCTCGATCTCGGGCGAGAACGAATAGCTGTAGTCGATGCTCGGCAGGTCGACGCGCGCCCCGGGATAACGGTTCCAGTACCACACGCCCCCGACATCGCCGCCCGCTTCGTAGGCCGCGATGTTCAGACCCATCTCGCGGAACTTATAGACGGCGTAGAGACCGCCGAATCCCGCGCCAACGACGACCACGTCCAGGCGCCGCCCCCTCACATCTGCATGGCTCATATCGGCATTCCCTCAAAGGCTGGCTCGTGCAAGTCAGTGTCCACTAGCTCCGGCGGAGCAGATCGTAGATGGGATCGTCGGGATATCGCGCGCCCAACGGCAACCGCGGACCGAAGCGGACCGCCTCGGACTCGGTCGCAGCGACCTGCTCGTCCACCCAGTCGTAGGCGACGACACGGCGCGCAACTCGCCATTCGCTATCGCGCTTTGTGAAGACATCGCAGTACCGGCCGGCGATCAGAAACTGTCGAACGCCGCCGTCTGTTGCAGGCCCGCGCTGCAAGGCGAGGAAGTAGGTTTCGACGACAGCTTCTTCGGGCGCGGTGAATTCGATCAGGATATTGCCGACGGTATGAACATTGCGCGCATCGGTCTTGAAGATATCCTTGGCCCATTCAAAGAAGCCTTCGACCGGCCCCGAATACGGTCCATGCTGGTCGGTGGCATCCGGCCAGTAGGCGCTGCAGAGCGCGGCTTCATCGCCGCGATCAACCCCGCGGCAATAGCGGAAGATGCAATCACGGATCGCTTCCCTGTCGAGCAGCTCCGCGATCTTCTCGTGCGTTACGGTCATTTCCGAGCCTCGAAGCTCCGGCTCAATCCGCCGTCGGCGGACCGGCCCTCCCTTGACGGCAGCGACCATCTCATGTGCAGTGGGAGGCCACCAACAAATGTTCATATGTGAAGCTGAATTTCACATCCGTGAATTTGCTGCGGCCGAGGGAGGGACGATTGCCATCGCAGCTGACGACCTCCGCTTCGATTTCCGCGGCCGGATCGACCGTGAAATCCGCGCTGCGCGCCATCGAAATTCTCGAATTCTTCATGCGGGAGCGGCAGCCGCGTGCGATGTCCGAAATCGGCGAGGCGCTGGGCTATCCGGCATCCAGCACAACAGTCCTGCTCAAGACCCTGGTAGGTCTCGGCTACCTGAATTTCGACCGCAGGACGAAACTCTATTTCCCAACCCCGAAGGTGACATCGCTGGGCGACTGGATTCCCAAATCCCTGTTCGGCAACAGCCGCGTGCTGGAGGCCATGCGCGACGTGCACGCCGCAACGGGCGAAGCCGTTTCAATCGGCACGACCAACGACGTGTATCTTCAATACGTCAAGATCATCCAGTCGACCCACCCGCTGCGATTCCACGTCGACGAGGGAACGCTGCGGCCGCTGACGCAATCCGCGCTCGGCTGGCTGTTGATGTCGACGATGTCGGACGAGAAGCTCGACACGATCGTGCGCCGCGCCAACATCGCGACGCCGAACGCAGCAGACAGGGTCAAGCCTCAGGACATGATCCGGCGGATTCGGGAGATCCGGGGCAAGGGACATTGCTCGGCGGAGAACGTCCCGATGCTGGGCGGGGCGACGATCTGCGTCCTGCTCCCAATCACAATTCAGAATCAACCCGTCGCTCTCGGGCTTGGCGGCGTCGCTGAGCGGATCAAGCAAAACGCCAGTCGCTACCTGAATATTCTGCGGCAGGCCGCCAGATCGGTCAAAGCCGGCGACAGCGACACAGACGTTTGACGCCAGGCGGGCGGCACCTACTCCTGCAGCGCCTCCTCCCGCCGCGACCGGATCGTCGGCAACATGATCATGATGATCGCGATCGCGGCTGCAGCCAGCAGAGTCGCCGACAATGGCGAGGTCACGAACACGCTGACATCGCCGCGCGACAGCACCATGGCGCGGCGGAAGTTCTCTTCGATCGCTGGCCCAAGCACCAGGCCGAGCAGCAGCGGCGCGGCCGGCAGTTGCAGCTTGATCAGGACATAGCCGAAGACGCAGAACACCGCCGCTTCATACACCTCGAAGGTCCCGCTGTTGATCGAATAGACGCCGATCGAGCAAAACACCATGATCGCCGGGAACAGATAGCGATAGGGGATGGTGAGAAGTTTCACCCACAATCCGACGAGCGGCAGATTGAGGACGAGCAGCATGAGATTGCCGACCCACATCGAGGCGATCAGGCCCCAGAATAGGGTCGGGTTCTTGGTCATGACATCCGGACCGGGCTGGATGTTGTGGATGTTCATCGCACCGACCATCAGCGCCATAACCACATTGGAGGGCACGCCAAGTGTCAGCAGCGGAATGAAAGAGGTCTGGGCGCCTGCGTTGTTGGCCGATTCCGGGCCGGCAACGCCTTCGATCGCACCCCTGCCGAACTGTTCGGGGTGCTTCGACAGCTTCTTCTCCAGGGTGTAGGAGGCAAACGACGACAGCACCGCACCGCCGCCCGGCAGCACGCCGAGCAGCGTGCCGAGCGTGGTGCCGCGCAGCATCGCCGGGATCATGCGGCGGAAATCCTCACGCGTCGGAAACAGATTGGCGATCTTTTGTGTCACCAGCGACAGCTTGCCGTCTTGCTCGAGATTCTTCACGATCTCGGCAAAGCCAAAGATGCCCATCGCCAACGGCACGAAATCGAGGCCATCGAACAGCTGCGGGATGCCGAACGCGAAGCGCTGCGTGCCCGTGCTGAGATCGGTGCCGACGAGGCTCAACAACATGCCGAGTACGACCATGCCGATGCCTTCAATGAAAGGCCCACTGGATAGCACCGAGGCGAGGATGAGGCCGAGGAGCATCAGCGCGAAAAACTCTTTCGGCCCGAACAGCAACGCTGCCGCCGTCAGCGGCCCGGCCAGCGCCGCCAGCGCCAGCGTCGCCACGCAGCCGGCGAAGAACGAGCCGATCGCGGCTGTCGAGAGCGCGACACCCGCCCGGCCCTGCTTGGCCATCTGATGGCCGTCGATCGTGGTGACGACGGAGGAGGATTCGCCGGGCAGATTGACCACGATGGCGGTGGTCGAGCCGCCATATTGCGCGCCGTAATAGATGCCGGCGAGCATGATCAGTGCTGAATCCGGCTGCAGCGCGTAGGTGATCGGGAGCAGCATCGCGATGGTGGCGAGCGGGCCCAGGCCCGGGAGGACGCCGATCAGCGTCCCCAACAGGCAGCCGAAGAAGGCGTAGAGCAGATTGGCCGGCTGGGCCGCGGTGGAGAATCCGATCGCCAGGTTATGAAACAGGTCCATCGTCACGGCCCGTCAATTGAGCAGCGCCGGCCACACCGGCAGCTGCAGCCCGAGGCCATAGACGAATACGAGGAGACACAGCGCGATCAGGACGGCTGCATTGGCCAACGCGCCCTTCCAGGCAAACTCGGGACTAGCCCTGCTCGACACCACGATCAGGACCAACAGCGCACCGACCAGACCGACCGGAAACAGCAGAAGCGCAAACAGAACCACCGAGCCCGTGACCCAGGCAAGGCCCTTTACGTCCCAACCCCGCAACCTCTGCCGCTCTGCCGTCCTCAGCACGGCGCCCAGCATCACGGCGAGCCCGATGGCCGCAAGCACGATCGCCAGCAGCCGCGGAAAATACCCCGGCCCCATCCGCGCCGCGGTGCCGGCCGGATAATTCAGTGCCATCACGAAGAAGAAGATCGCAAACGAAAGGAACAATGCGCCCGATGCGAAGGCGCGCTGATCTCTGATGGTTGGCCTCGCCATCGTCGTTAACCTTCCTGCTATCCCGCTACGTCTACGGAAGACGACTTGCCTGCCGCCGGACCGATCGCTTCCATCAGGATCGGCACCCCGATCGCGCAAGCATGCACGCCCAGATGTGCCGTCATCTGCAGCACCTGGAGGATTTCGCGCTTGTCGATCCCAAGCCGCAACGCGCGCCTGATCTGCAGGCGAAGGCCGTGTGGATTGAGCGCTGTAAAACATCCGTTCAAGGCCAGCGAGATCAGGCTGCGCGAGCGCTGATCGAGACCGCTGGACTTGTCGCCCGCCGTCAGCAGGTCGAGCATCACCGCGAAATAGCCGGGATCGGCGCGCAGCCAGAGATCGCAGAAGTCCGGCCAATCGGCGAATTGCGCGACATAGGCGTCGCGAAGCGCCATCTGCTCGTGCGACAGCCGCGCCTGGTCCGAATCCAGCCCCGCCAGCGCCAGTTCTTCGGCGAGAATGCCGATGCCGAGATTACAGCCGTCGAGCCCTTGCGCCGTGGCCAGCCGCAGCACGTCGACGATCTCCTGCGTGGTCGCGCCCTGCTCGAGGGCCAGCTGCATGTGCAGCGCGAGCCCTGAGCGAAACAGATGCGCCGCCGATCCATCCAGCGCCACATAGATCAATTCGCACATCTTCCGCGACAGTGGACCGGTTTCCGCGGGATAGCCGCCATAGCGGGCATAGCTCGCAAGAAACGCCGGATCGAGCCGCAGCAGCCCCTCCGTCCACGGCCGCCAGTAACCGCGGGCGCGAATGAATTGCTGCTTCAGCGCCTGCTCTTCTGCGGTGAGAATCATATGGCGTATCCTGCAGCGGCCTCGGTGGCCCTTAGGCGATGTTGGTGAAGACAATCCCGCCGTCGACCGTCAGCACCTGCGCCGATATGAAGCCGCTGTCGTCGCCGACGAGGAAAGCGATTGCCTTGGCAATATCGTCCACTGTGCCGAGCCGTCCGAGCGGCGTGCGCGCGATCCGGCGCGCGTCGAGTTCGGCGTTGCGGTTACGCATCGTCCCTTCAGTCGGAATGGCAGACGGTGCCACCGCGTTCACCCGGATCTTGCGTTCGCCGAGCTCGGCTGCCGCGGCGCGCGTAATGCCCATCACGCCGGCCTTGATGCCGCTATACACGATGCTGTTCTTGGCCGAGATCAATCCGGCCACCGACGCGACATTGACGATGGCGCCGCCGCGTTCGGCATCCATCACTTCGGCCGCGGCCTGAATGCCCCAGATGATCGCCTTGAAGCCGATATTGAGCATGCGGTCGACGGTCTCGGGCGCGATGTCGGCCACCGACTGATAGCGGACCCAAGCCGCATTGTTGACGAGGATATCAAGTCGGCCCTGCCCTTCGGCAAAGCCGAGCACCGCCGTGCGCATTCCGTCGCGGCTGGCGACATCCTGCGTGATCGCGACGGCCTCTCCGCCGGCCGCCTTGATCGCACCGACGGTCCCGGCGACGAACTCGGGCTTGAGATCGTTGACGCCGACGATCGCGCCGCGAGAGGCCAGCAGAAGAGCGGTCGCGCGTCCGATTCCGTTTCCGGCCCCGCTGATCAGCGCAGCACGGCCAGCGAGGGGCTTGTCCTTGGCATCAGTCATTGCGGTCTTCCTTTCTTATCCCGACACGGCGAGATCGGACGCCGCCGGAGCAATTGCGGCGATGGTACGGCGGCCGAGCGCGGCCAGGCTTCCGCTGGCATCGCCTTGCGCCTGCAAGGCGCGGACGCGACGCAGATGCCGGTGCACCGGCACATCCCACGTGAATCCCATACCGCCGTGAACCTGCAGCGCACCTTCGCTGATTGCACAGCCATAGGCGGCTGCAGCGAGAAACACGGCGTCGCGTTCGAGCGGACCGGACTCGTCTTCGACGCTACGGGTGATCGCATGCCTGATGCCTTCGAGCGCCAGCTTCTGCCGCGCCAGCGAATGCCGCAGCGCCTGATTGTAGGACAGCGCTCGGCCGAACTGCCGGCGCGTCGAGACGTGCTCTTGTGCGAGTGCGAGGCACGTCTCGGCCGAGCCGAGAATGGCGGCGGCACGTAGCACGTTGGCGTCCGAGCTCAAGAGAGCCCACATGCTGTCAGGCAATACACTTGCGGCCGGTATGGTGACGCCCTGCAAGCGAACGGAGTGTTCGGGCACGGTCAAATCCAGCCCAGCCGCGTCCTCGACAACGACTCCTTCGCTGCCAGTCGGAACCAGCGCCGCCGCGGCCGTGCCAATCCGTACCAGGATGCAGTCGGCGTCGCGGGCGCAGGCCGCGCGCGCAACCCAGCCATTGAGCACGACCGATTCACCTTCGCGCTCGGCGCTCACGCAGCCTTGCCACGCGATCGTCGCCAGCATGCCGCCGGACACGATCGCCTCCGCCACGCGCGGCAGCGCGTCCTGCAGGGCACGCGACAGCAGCAGTGCTTCCATCAGCGGAAAGCCGAGCAGGCCCGAGCCGGCGGCGGTCACTACCGGAACCGCAAAGGCCAGCGGCAGGTCGAGCCCGCCGACGTCCTGCGAGGCAAGCACCCCGAGCAATCCGTCGTCGGCGAGGTGTTTCGCCTGCTCGCGCGGCCCCAACGCCGCGCAATCCGCCACGGCTCGCGCCGCGGTGACCGCGAACTCGCTCGGCTGCAATCCATCGCCGGTCAATGTCGTCATCACTTGCCTTTCGAGAGCTGCAGGATCCTGTCGGCAATGATGCCGAGCTGAATTTCCGTGGTGCCGGCGTAGATGGTCTCGGCGCGAGCCTGCAGATAGATCGCCTCGAAACGGCGGCGCGCGACTTGCACGGCCGGAAGCTGCGGCAACGAGGCCTGCGCCAACAGCTCGAGCGCGAGCGCGGCAAAACGCTGGTGCGCCTCGCTCCAGTGCAGTTTTGCCAAACTGCCGCGTGCGCCGATCCTGTCACCCTTGACGAGTGCCTCTACCGCAGTCTCGACATGCGCCTTCAGCACCTCGATATCCACGACGACCTCGCCGATCTTGGCCTCGTAACATCGGTTTGCAACCAGCTGCGCCAGCGCCGGATCACTCTTGCAGGCCGCAATCAGATGACGCAGCTCGTTCTCGAAGCGCCAGGCCCGGTACATGCGGTTGGTTGCGCGCTCGATCTCGAGCACGCGGATCGCCGCGTTCCAGCCTTCATCGGGCGCGCCGAGCGCATCGGATTGCAAGACCTCCACGTCGTCGAAGAAGACCTCGCAAAAGCTCTCGCGTCCGTCGATCGATCTGATCGGCCGCACGCGCACGCCCTTGGCATCGAGCCGTACCGCGAACATGGCGAGGCCGCGATGCCGGTCTTCCAGCGGGCCGGTCCGCGCCAGCACCAGGCAGCGCTGGGCGCGATAGGCGCCGCTGGTCCAGATCTTCTGCCCGCTGATCCGCCAGATATTACCATCGCGCATGGCGCGCGTCCGCAGGCCCGCCAGATCGGAACCTGCTTCCGGCTCGGAAAAGCCCTGGCACCAGATGTCGCGCATCTCCAGGATTGCTGGCAGGAAGCGGTGCTTCTGCTCCTCGGTGCCGACCGCGAGGATGATCGGACCGGCAAGCTCCTTGCCGATCGAATTGACGCTCTCCGGCATCGCGAGCGCGCCGATTTCCTGGTTGGCGATCAGGTGCTCGCGCAAGGTGCGGCCGTGCCCGCCATACGCTTTTGGCCAAGTGATGCCGGCCAGGCCGGCGCGATACATCGCCGCTTCCCAGGCGATCTGCTCTTGCAGGCCGGGCGCCGAGAACGCCGCGCTGTCACTGCGAAAGCTCGCCGAAAGATTGGCGCGCAGCCAGCGACGCATCGCCACGCGATAGGCCTCGCCGGATAATTCTCCGGCCGTGGCGGTTACCGGCGGCTCTGTTTCAATGACTGTCATCGTGGATCTCTCGCTTTGGCTGTACCGTCGGGCGCCAGCCATGCATCTGGCCGGACGCCCTTTCTTTCCGATCACTGCGACTTGAGCAGATCGCACGCGCTCTCCGAGGCCGGACGCCATGCGTCCTCGGGGGCAATCGTCCCCGTGATCTCGTAATAGTCGAAGGCGTATTTGGACTCGGGCGGCGTCTTGATGCGGGCCACATAGAGCGGACGCATCACCTGCCCGTCGGCGCGAATGCTGATATCCTTCATTTCGAAGTCGTTGATCGGCGTGTTCTTCATCTGCTTCATCACCGCTTCGCCATCATCCGTTCCGGTCGCCGCGACGGCCTTCAGGTAATGCGTGATGGCGCTGTAGGTGGCGGACTTGGCCTCGTTCAGAATTTGCCCGCCGGACGCCTCGGTGAAACGCTTGGCGAAGGCCCGCGTCTCCGGCGTCATGTCCCAGTAGAACGGCGTGGTCAGACGCACGTTCTGCAGGTCGCGCAGACCGATGCCGTGGGTCTGGCTGATCATAAGTCCAAGCGGCACCAGCAGCTGCTTCTGCGACAGGCCGAACTCCTGGGCCTGCTTGATGGCATTGCCGAAGTCAGAACCAGAATTGGCGAGCGCGATCGCCTTGGCGCCACTCGCTTGCGCCGTCAGCAGGAACGAGGAAAAGTCCGACGAGTTCAGCGGATGCAGCACCGATCCCACGACCTTGCCGCCGCCGGCCTTGATGAAGTTGGTGGCGTCGGCCTGCCATCCCTTGCCGAAGGCGTAGTCGACGGTCAGGAAGAACCAGGTGTCGACGCCCTGCGACAGCAGCGCCTTCACCGTGGCCTTCGGCTGCGCATAGGTGTCGACCATCCATTGCGTGGTCATCGGCGAGCACTTGTCGTTGGTGAAGAACGAACCCGCTGTCCCCGCCAGCATGTAGGGCTTCTTACGCGCCTTCATGATGTCCTGCACGCCGAGCGCGATCGACGAGGCCGAGCAGCCGACGATGGCATCGACGCCTTCATTGTCGAGCCAGCGCAGTGCCACCGCAACGCCGATGTCCGGCTTGTTCTGGTCGTCGGCGACAACGAGCTCGATCTTCTTGCCGTTGACCGCACCGCCGAAGTCGCTGACCGCGAGCCTTGCCGCGGCCACCGCACCGGGGCCGCAATTGTCGGCATACGGACCATTCTGGTCGTTCATGATGCCGATCTTGATCACATCGCCGGACACGCCTTGGGCGCGCAGCGGCGTCGCCAACATCAGCAAAGCTCCCAGCATCACGGCGATTTCGAGGAGACGGGTATTGAACTTCATCACAAAATCCTCCCAGCAATCATTGAGCCGACTTCGCGGTTCTTTTTGTTGTGTTTAGTGGTGTTGCGTTGCCTTGCCCGCGTGTGGAATCAGCAGCGCATCGAGCGCGACGGCGCCCTCGCCGTCCGCCTTCAGCAGCAGCGGATTGATGTCGATTTCCGACACGGTATCGGCATGCGCGACGGCAAAACGCGAGAGCGCCGCGATCGTTTGCGCTGCGGCCTCGAGGTCGGTGCGACGCCGCCCGCGTGCGCCGTCGAGAACAGCGAACGCCTTCAGCGACCTCAGCATCGCCATTGCTTGCGTCTCGCTCACCGGCGCCATCTGCACGGCGGTATCCTGCACGATCTCGGCAAAGATGCCCCCCAGGCCGACCATCACGACCGGCCCGAACACGGGATCGATCCGGCTGCCGAGGATCAACTCGGACAGGCCATGCGCCATGGGAGCAACGATCGTGCCGTCGATCACCGCGCGTGGCGCCTTCTCCGCAACACGCGCCAGCATCCGGGCATGGGCCTGCCGCACCTCTTCCTCGGAGCGAAGACCCACGACAACGCCGCCCACCTCCGTCTTGTGCGGTAGATCGGGCGAGGCGATTTTCAAGACGACCGGGAAACCGATCTCGCGCGCTGCACGCGCCGCGGCCGCGGCGTCCGATACCAGTTCCTCGGCCAGCACGGGGATGCCGGCCTCCGCCAGCGCGCGCTTGGCGCCGAGCTCATGGCGGAACGCATCAGCCGCAAGCGGTGCAGCCTTCGCAATGGCAGGCTGGCTCACAGCCTTTGGCGCAGTCGCCAGCGCCTGCAATCGCGCCAGCGCCGCGATGATGGCGCAACAGCCGTCAAAGCTCGCAATGGTGGGATAACCCATGGCATGCAGTTCGGCGAGCGCATCCGGCGGGCCCTCAACGCACAGAATGACGGGACGATCGGGATACTGCGCGCGGATGGTACGCAGCGTCTCCATGTAAACCGAGCGCAGACGCGGCATGTGCAGCGAGAACGGCAGCGGCAGCACGATCGCATCGGTGCGGTCGTCGGCCACGACCGCCGACAGAATCTTCTGCAGCATATCGGGCCGGCTGGACATCTGCGCGGTGGCATCGACCGGATTGCGCGCGGACGCAAATGGCACGAGATCGAGGATCGCGCGCTGGGTCGCCTGGCTCAGTTCCGGCAACGATAGGCCGACCGCCTGCGCGGCATCCGCAAGCAACACGCCAAAACCGCCCGATGCCGTCACGACCGCAAGACGTCGCCCCTTTGGCAACCGATCCGGCAACAGGATGGAGGCGGCATGACCGAGATCAATCAGCTCCTCGATGCTCCGCACCCGTACGGCGCCATAGCGCTCCAACAGCGCATCAAACACCGCATCCGATCCCGCCATGGCACCAGTATGGGAAGCCGCCGCGGCCTGCCCGGCCTCCGAGGTGCCGACTTTCAGCGCAATGACCGGCTTGCCGGCATCGCGCGCCTCGGTCAGTGCGGCGATGAGCCGGCCGGCATCACGGCAGGCCTCGAAGCAGCAAAGAATGACTTTGGTCGCGGGATCGCGGGCCAGCCAGGCAATACCGTCGGCGATATCGATGTCGCACTCATTGCCGGTGGTCATGAAACGGCTGATGCCGGCGCCGCGATCGCTCGCCATGCGCATGGTGTAGCTGCCGAGATTGCCGCTCTGCGAGACGATGCCGAGCGAGCCGGCGGCCGGCATGCTGTGCTCGAGCACGATCGAGAATGTCGCGATGGCCTTTTCGGGAATGCTGACCGCGCCGAGGCAATTCGGGCCGAGCAGCCGCATGCCGGTGCGGCGCGCAGCCGTGCGAAGCCGATCCTGCATCGCGCGCCCCTCTTCGCCAAGCTCGGCAAAGCCGGAAGAGAACACGACGACGCTGCGGACACCGCGATCGGCGCACTGCTCGATCGCTTCGGGCGCCCGCTCGGCATCGACGGCGATGACGGCGAGATCGGGCGCCTCGGGCAGCGCGCCTACCGACGCATAGGCCTGCAGCCCCTGCACCATCGCGGCTTTTGGGTTGACCGGATAGATCTTGCCCGCGTAGCCGTAGCGGCGCAACAGGTCCACCGGTCGGCCGCCGATCTTGGTCGCATCCTGCGATGCGCCGATGATCGCGATCGAGCGCGGCGCCATCAGCGCGTCGAGACCCTCTCCCGGCCGCATCGTCAGCGCCCCTTGAACACCGGCGCGCGCTTCTCAAGGAATGCCATGCGCGCTTCCTTGGCATCCTCGGTCTTCGACAGCGCCATCGTGATGTTCTGCTCGAAGCGATAGGCATCGCGCGGCGGCATCAACTCGACCATGTTGGCCGCATTCTTGGCGTACTCCATCGCAATCGGGCTCTTGGCTGCGATCTCACGCGCGATCTTCATTGCTTCGGGAATGAGATCTTCCTTGCTGGTACAGGCCTCGATGATGCCAAGGCGATACAGCTCGGCCGCGGAAATCCGGACGCCGGTGAAGAACATCCGGCGCATCAGCGAACGGCCGAACAAAGTGTTGAGCATCGCCGCACCGCCGGCGAGGCCGACATTGATCTCGGGCATGCCGAATACAGCCTCTTCGGACGCGTAGAAGATGTCGCACGATGCCATCAGACCGAGGCCGGCGCCGAGCGCGACGCCGTTGATCGCTGCGATCACCGGCTTGGAGCACTCGCGAATGCAGTTGCCGGTCTCGCGGGTGATGCGGTTGTGATCATGGAATGCGCCGACCTTCGCCGGGTCTGGACGGTCCTTGAGATCGGCGCCGCTGCAAAACACCTTGCCGTTGCCGGTGAGGATCGCCACGCGAACATCGCTGCGCTCCGAAATCTGATCGAACACCGCGACGATGCGATCGCGCATCGCGCGGTTGAGCGCGTTCACCGGAGGACGGTTCAGCGTCACGATTGCGATGTGGTCGGATACTTCGAGCGTCACGATGTCATCGGACATGGCTTCCTCCTGGCGCTTGCTTGATCTTGTTTCCGCGACCTCGGACGGCAGCTTCAAGCCGCCTGACCGATCGGTCAGTAGATGCGCTGATAACACCGAGCGTGCGATCTTGCAATAGCCGCGACGTTTGACCTGTTGACTGACCGATCGGTCGGGACGTAGATTTCGATCAAATCATGCAGGAGGAACCGCCGTGGCACCCATCAGCCGACGTCAGGCCGCAACGCTCATGGCCGGCGCTATCGTTGCGCCGTTTGCTGCACCTGCGATCGTCAGCGCGCGATCGTCGCAAACCGTCTTCATCATCGTGCCCTATGCGAGCGGCGGCTCGATCGACAGCCTGATGCGCGCGATCGCCAAGGGCATGTCGGAGGCGCTCGATCAGCCCGTGCTGGTCGACAACAAGCCAGGAGCGAACGGCATCGTCGGATCGCAATATGTGGCGCGTGCGGCCAAGGATGGTTCGGTGCTCCTCGCCGGCGGCACTGGTCCGATCTCGCTCAACGTGCTGCTGCGCAAGAACTTGCCGTACAAGCTTGCGGATTTCGCATCCGTCGCCATGCTCTGCAATGGCCCGCTGTCGCTGACCGTGAACGCGAAGATGCCGGTCACCGATATGAAGAGTTTTGTCGGTTACGCCAAGGGTCGCGACAAGCCGATGTTCTATGCCACACTGGGACCGGGCAGCGTGACGCACCTGTTTGGGATCATGATGGGGAAATCGATGGGCTTTGCAGTCACCGACGTCGCCTATCGCAACAATCCGGCCTCGGTGATGGAACTGCTGTCGGGCGAGTGCGACCTCAACTTTGCGACGCCAGCTGCCGTGATCGAGCACGTCAAGGCCGGCAAGCTCCGCTTGCTCGCCGTTTCCTCCGACCAGCGCATGCCAAACCTGCCTGATATCCCGACCTTTGCCGAGTCAGGCTATCCCGAGCTTTCGGCATCGTTCTGGACTGCGCTGCACGCGCCCGCTGGCACACCGCACGAGGCGATCGACCGGCTGAACGCCGCCGCCAACGCGGCGATGCAAAAGCCGGAGATCGCCAGGCAGCTCGCGATCGACGGCCTGCAGGCCGATCTCGGGCCGCCTCAATTGCTCGACTCCCAGCTCAGCAAGGATGCCGCCCTGTGGGGACCGGTCATCACGGCGCAGCACATCGCGCTCGATTGAAGGCAGGCGCCTCTAGCGCGCCTTTCGCCGGGGCGGCTTCGGCGGCTCGATGGTTGGCGGCTTCGCAGGACCGTCGGTCCGAAGGCCGTTGAACACCATGTCAAAAAAGATGTCGGCGATCTGCTCGGGTGTTGCCGATTTATTGGGATTGTACCAGCGATGCATCCAATTCAGCGACGACAGGATCAGCCGCCCCGTCATGGCAACATCGAGCTTGCGTATCTCGCCGGCGTCGATCGCTTCCTGGATCAATCCGCGCAGAAAGTGCTCGAACCGGTCGCGGCGCGTCATCCGTTCCTTTTGCCGGTGACGATCGGGATCGTTCCAGAAGGCGGTCGTCGATGCGATCCATGCCCAGCGATAGCGCCGGAAATATTCCGCGGTCGCAACCATGAAGGCCCGGATCTTCTGCGACGGCGGTCCGTCGGGAATCCGGTCCCGCACGAAGAGATACAATTCCAGCGTGGAGCCGACAGCGACGCGCGCGTAGATTTCATCCTTGTTGGAGAAGTGATGATACAGCAGCGACTTCGAGATGCCGCAGGCCATCGCGATGTCGCGCATCGAGGTGCCGTCATAGCCCTTGGTGGCGAACAGACGCCCGGCCTCGCTCAGGATCTGCAGGACGCGATCGGACGCCTCCGCTTGATTGGCAACCCCGTCCCTTGTCGTCGACAACTCAACCATCGAACCCGCAAATCTGGCCGGACATCTGGATCGGCCGAACACTGATCTTCATGTGAAAACCAACGTAGTTTTTCGCCGACCGATCGGTCAAGTCCGCTCTGCAGAAGGGATCAACGAGGTGCTCCCATGAACGCGCTCCCGCGCATCACCCGTATCGGCAAGACCAGGGACCGGCTTGGCGAGAGCCCGGTCTGGGATGACCGGACCCGGTCGCTTTACTGGATCGATTCGCTCGCCGGACTGATCCGCAGGCTGTTGCCTGCAACCGGCGCGATCGATGAATTCTCGGTGCCCGCCCCGATCGGATCGCTCGCGCTCGCGCATGACGACCGCGCCGTGCTGGCGCTGCGCCACGGCTTTGCGCATTACAATTTCAGCACGCGGGAATTGACCGAGGGCCCCTCGATCGGCCTCGATCATCCGATGCTCCGCCTGAACGACGGCAAGGCCGACCCGTTCGGGCGCTTCCTGGCGGGTACAATGCACGGCGGGCGCGCGGAGGATGAAAAGCCGCTCGGCGGCCTGTATCGCATCGATGCGGCGGGCGCGATCGAGCAGCTCGAAACCGATCTCGCCGTGACCAACGGCCCCTGCTTCAGTCCGGACGGCCGGATATTCTATCTCGCGGACACGGCACGACGTGTGATCTGGGCCTACGACTATCACCGCGACGGCCCGCTGAGGAACAAGCGCGTGTTCGCCGAGATGGACGCGCATGGCTCGGGCGGCGACGGCGCGACCGTCGATGCGAACGGCTATCTCTGGACCGTGCTGGTGCGGATCGGCGCCATCGCACGGTTCGCACCCGACGGAACGATGGTGCGCAAGATCGAGATGCCCGTCCGGCATCCGACCAGCGTGACCTTCGGCGGCCCCGGTCTCGACGTGCTTTATGTGACCTCGATCTCGCGCAGCACGCATCTTTTCGATGACAGCCCGGACGCCGGCGGATTGTTCGCCGTCGAGAATCTCGGTGTGACGGGACTCCCTGCCCACAGGTTTGGCACACGCTGAAGGCGGCGCGTGGTGCTAGCCGGATCGCTTGATCAGTCGAGGCACGCTCTCGGCCATATAGTCGACGAACACCCTGATTTTTTCAGGCAGATAGCTGCTCTGCTGGAATGTCGCATAAATGCCTTCGTCGAAGGTCGAGTTGGTCACGCGAAAGCCCGGTAACAGACGCACCAGCTTCCCGCTCTTCACTTCGTCCGCGACCGTGTAGTCGTCGAGCAGCGCAATGCCGTGCCCGCGCACCGCGAGGTCGCACAGGATGATGCCATTATTGCTGCTGAACGAAGACGGCACGACGATCTCGCGCAGCCTGCTCTTGCGCATGAACTTCCAGACCACATCATCGGGCCCCATCCAGTAGGTCAGGCAATTGTGGCCGACGAGATCATCCGGTCCGCGCAACTTTGGCTTCCGCGCGACGTAGTCGGGTGACGCCACGAGGATGCGTTCGCTCCGCACCAGCCGGCGCTGCATCAGGCCTGGATCCTTGGGCGCGGCGATCTGGAAATCGATGTCGAACTCCTCCTCGCGAAGCTGGACGCGCCGTTCCGACAGCCGCAGCTCCACCTTCAGCTCCGGGTATTGCCCCTGGAACTGCGGGATCAATGGTGACAGCACCTTGATGCCGAACAGCGTCCGAGAGTGAACGCGCAGCGTCCCCCGCGGCGCGGTCTGCAGCGCGAGCGCTGCGGCCTCCGCGTCCTCAATCCCGTGCAATACCTGCTCGGTGCGCTGGAAGAAGATCTTGCCGGCATCGGTCAATCCGAGATGGCGCGTGCTGCGGTTGAGCAATTGCACGCCAAGCTGCGCCTCGAGCTCGCCGATGTAGCGCGACACGGATGCCGGCGAGAGCCCCGCGCGGCGTCCGGCCGCGGAAAAGCTGCCCTCGCGGACGGCGGCGACGAACAATTCCATGGCCTGGAGGCGATTCATCGATCTTTTCAGATTCTGCAAAAGACATGCTCAGATTACGCCAATTGTTCGAAAAATCTCAAGCCGGTAGCCTCATGAGAACAGGTCGCAAAAGCGACTGGTCATTGGCGGAGGATGCATCCATGGAATTCGGCGTATTCATCTTGGCTCAGCAGCGCGGCTATCATCAAAGCTCGCAGCTGGTCATCCACAACGCTGTCGAACAGACCGTGGCGGCTGAAGAGGCCGGCTTCGATACCGCATGGTACGCCGAGCATCACTTCAACAATTACAGCCTGTGCCCCTCGCCGCTGATGATGGTCGCGCACTGCGCCGGCCTCACCAAGCGCATCCGGCTCGGCACCGCGGTCTGCGTGCTGCCGCTGTATCATCCGGCGCGGCTGCTCGGCGAGATCGGCTTTGCCGACACCGTTTCGAACGGCCGCCTCGATCTCGGCATCGGCTCGGGCTATCAGCAATTCGAGTTCGACCGCTTCGGTGTCGACCTCAAGGATTCGCACTCGCTGTTTGCCGAGTTCTACGACGTGCTGCATGCCGGCATGCAGGAGCGGATCTTTTCCTATGCCGGCCAGCACCTGAAGATTCCGCCGACCTC
Source organism: Bradyrhizobium sp. Rc2d (assembly GCF_900099855.1). Classification (NCBI taxonomy): domain Bacteria; kingdom Pseudomonadati; phylum Pseudomonadota; class Alphaproteobacteria; order Hyphomicrobiales; family Nitrobacteraceae; genus Bradyrhizobium; species Bradyrhizobium sp. Rc2d. The sequence continues at coordinate 19,037 of NZ_FNCU01000012.1, forward strand.
GATTGCCGTGCGCACCGTGCAGACCCCGATGCCGCCGATCTGGGTAACGTCCGGCCATGCCGAGACCCTCGGCCGCGCCATCCGCGACAACCACAATCTGTTCGTGACCGCTCTCCTCAATGGCACCGATGCCATCAAGGCACTGCGCGAGCGGCTCGAAGGCATTGCGGCCCAGGAAGGCCGGTCGATCGACGCCACCCGCTTCGGCTTCCTGCGCTGCGCCTATGCCAGCGACAACGACAGCGAGGTCACCTCCTATCTCGACAATGCCCGCTTCCAGCGCCGGCTCTCCGAAAGCCTGAAATTCCGCCGCGCCCAGAGCGACGACGGCTATCTGATCAAGGAACAGGCCGGGCCCAACGACATGAGCCTGGAGACGATGCGCAAGAACCTGCCGGTCGGCAGCGTCAATCAGGTGATCGACCGCATGCTGGAGGAAATCAGCATCCTCAAGCCGTCGCATATCGCGGTGCAGACCCAACTCGGCGACTTCGACCAGCGCACCATGCTGAAGCAGATCGAGCTGTGGGGCAGCAAGATCATCCCGGCGATCCGGAAGGAACTGCGCAGCGGCCGCAAGGATGCGAAGGTCGCCGGCGAAGCGGTGTCGGCTTGACGTCGGCAAGTCCGGAGGTGTTGGCCATGGCTCACCAGAAGTTTCCGCAAGGAACCGGTCGCCACTCGGTCGATGCGGCGGAGTTTCGTCGTGCCATGGGCAATCTGGCCGGCGGCGTCGCCATCGTGGCGACCGGCACGGATGCCGACCGGCGAGGGCTGACGGTTAGCTCGGTCACTTCGCTCTGCATGGATCCGCCCTGCCTGCTGGTCGGCATCAATGCGAGCTCCGAGACCCATGACGCGATCCTCGCCAATGGCAGCTTTGCTGTCAGCCTGCTCGGCAGCGGCCAGCAGGATCTGGCGCTGCGCTTCGCCGGCCGCGACGGCGTCAAGGGCGCCCGGCGTTTTGCGACCGCGCCCTGGGACCAGGGCCTGCTCGACGTTCCCGTGCTGCGGGATGCGATCGGCGCGGTCGAATGCGAGCTCTACCAACACCAGGCGGTCGGCACTCATGGCATCTTCATCGGCCGGATCGTGGCGACGCGCGGCGGCGACGGCGGCCCTCTTGTCAATTTCCAGGGCGCGCTGCGCACCCTGCTGCATTCGTGATAGAGACGGCGCGAAAGGGCAGAACCATGATCATCGCATGCTCGTCCAACGAGGTCCGGCTGACCGAGCCGTCCGACTTCCGCAAATTCAAGCTGGTGCTGAAAGGCCAAGCCGCCGCGCAAGCCGCCACGACGAGGGGAATCATCTTCGTCGATGACAGCAACGTGCTTGTCCCCATCGATCTTGCCCCGACACTGCCCGGACGCCCCGACGACAGGACGTGGGACGCGGCTTACGCCGACATGGTTGCGAAGGCTCGTGAGCATGGGTGGATCGAAACGACGAGCAATGCCATCCGAGCACATGTCGAACGCGAGCCCTAGCTTCGCGCCGTGATGCTTTTTTTGGAGAACTTCACCAGGGAGGAAATCGGGGAACGGCTCGGGCTCACCGGGGCACGCACCATCGCAGAACGGTCGCCAACAATTTAACGACGTCCTCGCCTTGGAAACAACCTATCGCGAATGTAGCGCGAGGTCGGAGTCAATCCGGCGCCATGCGGCTTACGCCAAACTGCTCTATCGATCTCCTTCTTGTCGCCGACCTTCAAGCGCCCTGACACTTTCTTTGCCAGGAAAATCGCATCACTCATGCGGCGACCGGACCGGCGGTTCTTCGCCTTCACTTCCTTCCAGAGTTTCAGCGGTCCAAGCTTCAGCTTGGGGAGTTCCTCCTTGATCTCACGACGAAGGCAGCGCCTGTCGCTCTCGCCAGCTCGCCGGCGGCCGCCTGGAAACATCCAGAGCCCGTCGCGCCTGCGTCTTACCATCAGGACGCGGCCTTTCTTTGCGACGACCAGCTTCGACGATTTCGCCATCACGACCAGTCCTGCTGCACCCGCTCTGCCAAACTCTTGGCAAGATCGCGCTCAATTTATGGGCAAATGATCGCCTTGATGATTCCATCTCGTCGCGCGACCTGTTGCTCGAACGCGGCGGGCGTCTGGTCGAGCGAGAAGCGGTGCGTCGCCAACGGCGTGAGCTTGACCTGCCCTCCCTGCGCAAGCGCGATGGCCCGCGGATAAACCTCCGGCATGCGACGCGAAAACTTGATCGACAAGCCCTTTCGGCGCGACTCCGCACCGCTCAGGATGTACTGGTTGTTCTCGGGAATGCCGACGAGAACGAGCCGGCCGCCGATACGCGCACAGCGCGCCGCATGCTCGAAACCGTGCGAGGAATCGGTCGCCTCGATCACCAGATCGACGCCGCGGCCTTCGGTGACGTCCCCGACCCCGACGTAGCTACGGCACGCCACATCCGCACCGAGGTCGCACGCCAGCGCAGTACGTTGCTCAACCGGGTCGATCGCAATGATCTTTCCGGCACCGGCGAGCCGCGCGAGTTGCACCAACAACAACCCCACCGGCCCGCAACCAAGCACCGCCACAGATTCAAGAAGTCGTGAACGCGCCAGGTCCATGGCATGGATCGCGACGCCGAGTGTCTCCAGGATTGCTGCGCCGGCCGGGTCGATGCTGTCAGGCACCAAATGCACGGCGGATCTGGGCACGCAGACAAATTCGGCCATGGCGCCATTGTGTGGCGCGTAGCCGAGAAACTTCACGTTGGGGCAAAGATTGGTATGGCCGCGGTGACACCATTCACAATGGCCGCATGGAATGGAAGGATCGACCGCCACCAGCGCATCGGCCGACAGTCCCGCCTTGCGCGCCGAGTCCGGCGTGAGGACACCCGAGAATTCATGGCCCAGGACGAACGGCTTGACGCGCGTCGGGCCCGTCGTTCCACCCTCGAGGTAGGAATGCAGATCGCTGCCGCAGACACCGACCGCTTTGACGCGGACGATGAGATCGTCCTCCGCCACCGGCCTCGGTTCGGGAATATCGAGGACGCGGATATCGCGAATGTCCTGGAGCACCGCAGCGCGCATGTCGACGCCATCTCTCATTGAGCAATTGTCGTTGTTATATTACATATGTAATCATGACGTGACAAATGCTTTTGCACCTCTCCGGGACAGCACGGCGCGATCGCGCCAGGGCACGAATTTGACACTCGTTGCGAAAACGGAACTACTTTTGCTTGTCGATCAGCTTCAGCGCGGCGATGGCGGCATTCTCGTCCGTCACCAGGACCTTACCGATCCGGCCGCGTAGTACCGCGGCGATGATCGGCGCCTTGTTGAGGCCCCCGGCGATCAACATCGAGGTCGGCACGCGCGCCAACTTTTCGAGCGGCAGCGCGATGGCGCGGCTGTTGATGCCGTGATCGATCGGCCGGCCGGACTTGTCGAGAAATTGCGCGAGCACGTCGCCGACGGCGCCTGCGGCCCGCAAATGCTCGATGCGTACGTCCGGCGGCAGACCGTGCCGCACCAGCAGCGACCGCGGGGTCAGATCTCCCATGCTCAACAGCGCAAGATCGATCTGCTCGACGCTGTTCAGCACCTCCTGATAGACCTCCTGGGCCAGGAAGGTGTCACGCGAGCGCCGGCTGCTGGCAAAAATCGGGGCGGCCAAATAGCTGCACTGGGCGTGCAGCCGGTGCGCGAGCTCGCCCGCGATTTCGAAAGTGTTGAGCTCTAGTCCGCGCGACAGGCCGCCCATCATCGACACGATGGAGAGATCGGGATAGTCCGCCGGCGTGACGTAGCGGATGGTCTCGCGCAAGGTCGCGCCCCAGCCGATACCGATGATACGCGGGCGCTTCTGCTCAAGGAATTTCGACAAATACGCTCCCGCCGCCATCCCGATCAGGCTTCCGACCTGCTCGGGGTTCTCCGGGGTCGGGATGACGACTGCGTCCTCGAGGCCGCACTCGCGACGCAACCGGTGCTCCAGCTCCGTGCAGCTCGCAAAGGCGGAGTTGAGGCTGATGTTGACGATGCCGGTCTGCCGGGCATCCGACAACATGCGGTTGACGCGCGCACGCGTCAGCCCCAGCCGCTCGCCGATCTCGGCCTGGGTCAGGTTCTCCATGTAGTAGAGCCAAGCGACCCGCAGGATGGTTTGATCAGTCACGGCGCAGCCCCCCGCAGCGGCCTCAAGGCATAATCAGACGTCGGAGCATTTGAGGCGATCTTTCGGTGGTCGTCAAATGCGGGGCCATGCGGACGCTCGTCATGCGGCCTTCGCCCCCGGCACGCCGTCCTCGACCACAAAGGTCGTCAGCCGGCGTACGGCGCTCTTGACGTCCTTGACGTCGTCGAGCGCCTCGAATCCTACAGTGCAATGCCGGGTGTCGAGGTCGACGGTCGCATAGCCGCGCTTGTCGCCACGCGCATAGACGAGATGTTGATTTTCCGCCAGCGCCTTGCGCACACCGGTCTCGCTCGGCCCGTCCGAGCTGATGGAGGTGCCGACGAACTCGGTCGCGATGGTCGGACCATCCGGCCGGGCAAAATCATGCTTCAGATCGGCGGTAAAGAAGGCGTGACGGTCGCCGCCGATCACGATCGGATTGCGTCGGCGATGCGTGACGAGCGAATCAAGGAGACGACGGCGGGCATTGGGATAGCCGTCCCAGCCGTCCATCCAGAAATGCGCGCCATCGTCCCCTTCCCGCTTGTCCTGCGCCATCAATGTCTGCTGCGCGACGATCGTCCAGCGGCCGCGACAGTCGCGCAGGCGCGCATCAAGCCATTGTTCCTGTCGCTCGCCCAGCATCGTCCGCGCCTCGTCCGTCCGGCCTGCACAGTCGGTCGCCCAAGTCGGACGCCTGCTTCCGACACAGGCCGATGCCGAGCGATATTGCCGGTCGTCGAGCAGCAGCACGTCGAGCATGTCGCCGAAGCGATAGTGCTCGTAGATCGTGGCATCCGCGCCCCGTGGGCGGGCCGAAGGCGGCAGTGGCATGTGCTCGTAATAGGCCTGATAGGCCGCCGCACGGATCTTGAGGAACTGGCCGGGATCGCGCACGGTGTAGGAGCGATCATTGGCATAGTCGTCGGTCACCTCATGGTCATCCCAGACCGAAAGCCAAGGAAAGGCAGCGTGCGCCGCTTGCAGGTCAAGATCGCTTTTGTAGAGCGCGTAGCGGTTGCGGAATTCCTCGAGCGTCGTCGGGATTCCGACGCCGTGCTGGCGGACGTGGTGCGATCCCCAGGATTTCTCATAGATGTAGTCGCCGAGATGCACGATCAGGTCGAGATCGCGTGCGGCCATGTTGCGGTAAGCGGTAAAATAGCCCTGCTCGTATTGCTGGCAGGATGCGAAGGCAAAACGGAAAGGACGCCCGGACTCGGCCGGTGCGGTTCGGGTGCGACCGACCGGGCTAAGCGCCGGACCGGCGCGGAAGCGGTACCAGTAGACGCGATCGGGCCGCAATCCCGTCGCCTCGGCATGCACGGAATGCGCAAACTCCGCTGCCGCCCGCACGACGCCGCGGGAGGCGATGCGCGAGAAGGCTTCGTCCTCAGCAACCTGCCACTCGACGTCCACCGGAGCGTCCCGCATGCCGCCGCCTTCGAGAGGTTGTGGCGCAAGGCGGGTCCACAGGATGACGCCATCCTGTCGCGGGCATCCGGACGCAACACCGAGAGTGAACGGATCTGCACTGAAAGAGACCGGCACTCCCCGTACGAACCCGGCCGGCGCAGCGAAGGCGACGCTCGCCAGCGATCCCACGAGAAAGCGGCGGCGGGCAATCATGGACGCCCGGGCGCGGTTGCGAGCTTGCGGCGAATGCTCACGGCGAGATCAGGCCGGTCGGTCGTGATCTGCCGCACTGGTTGGGCAAGCCAGTAGGCGATCTCCTCTGGCTCATTCGTTACCCATGCGCCGAGACGCTCGGATCCGAGCACTTGAAGGGCGAGCGGCAGCGTGAGCCCCAGAAGCGATTTTTCAACCGCGACGATGCAGCCGGGAATGGCGGCAAATTGCGCCAGCGCCGACGCTATCCCACCCATCATCTCCGCCGAACGGCGGTCGAGCGAGGCGAGCACCCGCGCCTCCGGACATAGCCGGCGCACGGTCTCGATCACGCCCGGCACGAAGCAGGTGATGACAGCACGCCGTTCCAGACCCCGGCGCCTGATGTCGTCGATCAGCCGCGCCTCCAGACCCGAATAGGGATTGCCGAGCGCATCCGTCTTGATCTCTATGTGGAGCTCAAGCGTCGTTTCGACGAACACGTCGAGCACGTCGTCCAAGGTCGGAATGCACTCATCGCCGGCGTCGCGAAGACGCGTCGCCGTCAAGCGCCTCAGACTGCGCTCGCCAACGGGTCCGCTATCGAACGTGGTGCGGTCGAGCAGCGGATCATGGATCACGACCAGCCCGCCATCCGCGCTTTGATGGACGTCGAACTCGACCGCATCGACCCCCTCCCTGCATAGGTTGCGGAAGCCCGTCAGGCTGTTCTCCGGCCAAAGATTGCGGCCGCCGCGATGCCCGGCGATGAAAACCATGATCGATCCCTACTTGCTGCTGTCGATAAGACCCTTGATGAACCAGCGCTGCAACAGCAGGACGACCAGCGCTGGCGGCAACATTGTGAGGAGCGCGCCGCTCATGGCGATGTTCCAGGCCGGCTCGCTGTCGGAGCGCGGAATCAGCCCCTTCAATGCAATGACCGCTGTGGCCATGTCCTTGTCGGTCGTGAACAGCAACGGCCAGAGATACTGATTCCAGCCGAACAGGAACAGGATGATGGCGAGCGCCACCATGTTAGGCACCGACAGCGGCAGCAGGATGCTCCAGAAGAAATGCAGCGGCGACGCACCGTCCAGCCTCGCCGCCTCGCACAGCTCGTCCGGGACCGTCAGGAAGAACTGGCGAAACAGGAAAGTGGCGGTGGCTGAGGCGATCAGCGGCAGGATCAGCCCGGGATAGGTGTTGACCATGTTCCATTCGAGCGAGATCGCGATGTCGTGACCGCTGATCCAACCCCACAGATCCGCCAAATGCAGGGTGTCGACGAGCCATTGCAGAGGCAGCGCTGCATTGGCCACGGCTTCGAAAGTCGGCACGATCCGAACCTCGATTGGTAGCATCAGCGAGACGAAGATGAGCCAGAATGCGAGCATTCGGTAGCGGAATCGAAAGTAGGTGATCGCGAAGGCCGATAGCAGCGATACCGCGATCTTTCCGGCGGTGATGCCGAGTGCCACGACGATGGAGTTGGTGAAGGTGCGGCTGAAATTGCCCTTGCTCCACGCCAACTGCAGATTGTCGAAGAACTGGCTGCCCGGGAGCCACGGCAGCGGCACCTTCTGCACCTCGGCGACCGTAAGCGAGCCCGCTACGAACGCGAAATACAGCGGAATGCAGACCGTCAGCGCACCGGCGATCAGGATCGCGTGGCAGACCATGCTAAGGACCGGTGAGCGCTCGACCATACGGCTAGACTCCGTAATTGACCTTGCGGTCGAAGTAGCGGAACTGCAGCAGCGTGCAGATCAGCGCGAAGCTCATCAAAAGAACCGATTGCGCGGCCGACGAGCCGAGGTCGAGATTGACGAAGCCATCGACGAAGACTTTGTAGACCAGGATGTTGGTTGCGCCGGCCGGACCGCCTTTGGTGACGGCATCGATGATGGCGAAGGTTTCGAAGAAGCCATAGATGAAGTTCATCACGGTGAGAAAGAAGATGGTAGGCCCAAGCATCGGCAGCGCGATCGAGACGAAGCGCCGGACCGGACCGGCGCCGTCCACCGCGGCGGCCTCCATCAGCGATACCGGCACCGCGAGCAGACCCACGACCAGGAAGATGTAGTCGTAGCAGATGTGCTTCCATGACGCTGCGAGCGTCACCAGGATCAGTGCGTCGGTCGGATTGAGGTTGGGATCCCAGGCAATGCCGAACCCGTGCAGCACCTGCGCGAGCGGGCCAACCGCCGGATTGAACAGGAAGGCCCACAGGATACCGGCGATCGCGGGCGCAATCGCATAGGGCAACAGAATGATCGTGCGATAGATCGAACGACCGCGCACAATCCTGTCGGTGGCAAAGGCCAGCACCAGCGCGCTCCCCAGCGTGAGTACGTTCTGCGCCACCGTGAACCAGAACGTCACCGCGATCGACTGGCGATACTCGCTACTCGCAAACAGCATCTTGAAATTGTCGAACCACACGAACTGGACGCTGGTTCCAAAGGGATCACTGAGCAGGACGGATTGCATCAGCGCCCGCAGCGACGGGATGAAGAAGAAGAACAGCAGGATCAGCAATTGCGGCAGCAACAGCAACGTCGGCAGGCCGGGGCCATCGCCGAAATTGGCTCGCTTCAGTCCTGCCTCTTGCTCACGGCGCCGCGCCTTTACGGATGCGCGGGATCCGCCAACCACCGCACCCGTCCCGACCTTGGACTGGCCGCCCCCGTGCCTTCTCTGAAGCACGGGGGCGCGCCCATCACGCCAAGGAATGGATAGTCGTAAAGTCATGGATGCTCGGTTTCCGGAGTCTTCCCGGCGTTGAGCTTCTCGAATTGGCGCAAGATCTCGTTGCCCCGCTTGACCGCGTCATCCATCGCCTGCTGCGGCTGCTTCTGACCGGAAAAGACAGCCTCCACCTCCTGGCGCTGGGCCAGCATCGTCTGCACGAAATTGCCGAAGCGGAAGCCGCGCGAGTTCTCATTCGGCGTGCCACGCGAGAGCTGTAGCACGGCAATTTCTCTGGTCGGGTGATCCTTGTAGTAGCCACGTTCCCGCGCAAGCGCATAGGCCCGGTTCGTGGCGGGAACGTAGCCGGTTGCGCCATGCCACCACACCTGGGTTTCCGGCTGGGCGACAAAGTTCAGAAAGGCCGCGACGGCCTCGTATCGATCCGGCGTGTGGCCCTTCAGGACCCAGATGGCGCCGCCGCCGATGGTGCTATTGAGGGGCGGATTGACATCGCTCTCGTGCGGCAGGAAGGTCGCGCTCCAGTTGATGGTCGCGTTGCGCTCGATATTGCCGTGCGATGCGGTCGAATTGACGAACGTCGAGCACCGTCCCGACGTGAACAACTGCTCTGGGCTGAAGCCCTGGCCCGCGATCTGCATCACGCCGTCGTCGAGCCACTTCTTCAAGCGCGCGACTTGCGAGACCACCTTGGTTTTGTTGTAGACGAACTCGGTCCCAAGCCCGTCAAAGCCGTTTGCGAGCGTGCCGTAAGGCTGGTTGTTGATGGCGCTGTAGTTCTCAAGCAGGCTCCAGTAGAAATCGCCGGGCAGCACCGTGCCGCATTCGCTAATGCCCTTGGACTTGATGGTGTAGAGCTGCTTCTCCAACTCCTGCCAGGTGTCGGCCGGCTTGTCGAAACCGGCCTTCTGGAAGTGATCCTTGTTGTACCAGAAGATCGGCGTCGACGAGTTGAAGGGCATCGCCGACATCCGACCCTTGTAGCTCCAGAAGCTTGCCACAGGCTTGATGAAGTCCGAGAAGTCGATCTTGTAACCCTTCTGCTCCATCAAGTCCTGAACGGGTACTACGGCCCCCGAGAGCAGCATCGTCATGTAACCGCGCTCGGCGATCTGCACCATTTCCGGTGGCCGCTTGGCGCGGTAGGCGGCGATCACCCCGTTGGTCACCTCGTCATAGTTGCCCTTGGCAACGGCGACGACGGTGTATTTGTCCTGCGATGTGTTGAACTTCTCGACAAGCTCATTGAGCCGGTCGGACAGGACGCCGCTCATGGCGTGCCACCACTGCACCTCGACCCGCGCCTGTACCGGACCGGCCAATGCCAACGCGCCGAACAAGGCCGCAATGAATGCGACTTTCCTACCCATAGGCAGCCCTCCCTGGCCGGGCAGGACGCCCGGCTTTTACATTTGTATTCCTATCATGACATATGTGTCGAGATGATGAAAGAGGGTCGGCTCGCGTCGGGCAGCTTTCGCCCGGCCTGGCGCGGGCACAGGCGAATTAGATAAAGCTCGCAAAGGCGTCCCGTTGCGCCGCTGTCAGATGCAAGCCATGTTTGGTACGCCGATCCAGAAAGTCCTGAGGCTCCCTGGCCCACTCGCTCTCGCGTAAAAACGTGGCCTCACGTTCGTAGAAGTCTCCACCGAAATGCCGACCGAGATCGGCCGAGACGCGGGCCGAACCAAGCAGTTCGCGCGCCCGCGTGCCATACAGGCGCGCATAATGGTGGACCAGCTTGCGCGGAAGGTCGGAATATTCGCCTGCCAGCTGGACGATGAAGGCATCGAAGTCACCACCGATGTCGCCGCCGGGCAGCGGCCTTCCCGCCGTCCAGCCCGGCGACATCTTCGGAAACCATGCCTCAAGTCGCTGCAACGCATGCTCAGCGAGCCGACGGTAGGTCGTGATCTTGCCACCGAAGATCGAGAGCAGCGGCGGCACGCCCTGCTCGCCGTGAACCTCGAAAACATAGTCGCGCGTCACCGCGGACGGATTTTCGGCATTGTCGTCATAGAGCGGCCGAACACCGGAAAATGCATGGACGATCTCCTGCTCCGACGGGGGGACACGAAAGTAACGGCGCAACACGCCGAGCAGATAGGCGATCTCGGTGTCGTCGATCTCGACGTCCTCGGCGCGGCCATCATAGGAGATGTCCGTCGTGCCGATCAGTGCGAGGTCTTTCTCGTAAGGATTGACGAAGATGACGCGACGGTCCTCGTTCTGGAGCAGATAGGCCTGCGCTCCGCTCCAGAATTTCGGCACCACGATATGGCTGCCCTTGACCAGCCGCACATTGTGCGACGAATTCAGCCCGACGACATCTTGCACAACGTCCTGGACCCACGGCCCCGCCGCGTTGACCAGCGCGCGCGCCCGGACGGTGTGCCTGCCGCCGTCATCCCCCTGCATCTCCAGCTGCCATGCGTCACCTTCCCGGCGCGCACTTAGGGCGCGGGTGCGGGGCAGGATGATGGCGCCGTTGCGCGCGGCATCAACCAGATTGAGGATCACGAGCCGTGCGTCATCAACCCAGCAGTCCGAATATTCAAAGCCACGCCTGAATTCGGAGCGCAGCGGCGCGCCCTCCGGCGCATGCGCGAGATCGAGACCCCTGCTCGACGGCAGCCGCTTGCGGCCGCCGAGATGGTCGTAGAGAAACAAGCCGGTGCGGATCAGCCAGGCCGGCCGCTGCTCCGGCGAGTGCGGCAGCACGAAGCGCATCGGCCAGATGATGTGCGGCGCGGACGCGAGCAGCACCTCGCGCTCGATCAAGGCTTCGCGCACCAAGCGAAATTCATAATATTCGAGATAGCGCAAACCGCCGTGAACGAGCTTGCCCGAGCGCGACGAGGTGCCTTCGGCAAAGTCACCCTTCTCGCACAGCAGGACCTTCAGGCCGCGGCCCGCCGCATCGCGCGCGATGCCGGCTCCGTTGATGCCACCGCCGATTATCGCGATGTCGACCAGCCCACGATCCCTGCCCGCGTGCGGCGCAGCCTCCGTCATCACGTCCTGCTGCGCTTCTTCTCGATCCGTTGTCGCGCGGCCGCCCTTGCCGATGCGCCTGCCTTACCCGGCTTTGCCTTCGACGCCTTGGATTTGGGTTGCTGGAGGCCATAGGTTGAAAAGCCCTTCGCCGTGTCGGCGATCTCGGCTTCGCTGAGAATGTGCGGCGACCCCAATGCAAGCGACAGATAATATTGACGCGCGATGGTCTCGAGCTCGACCGCCAGCCACATCGCCTTGTCGAGGTTTGCGCCGACCGCGATCATGCCATGATTGGCCAGCAAGCAGCCGTTGCGGCCTTCGAGCGCGCCGAGCGCCAGCTCGGATAATTCCGCCGTGCCGTAGCGCGCGTAGCCGGCGCAGCGGATGTCATTGCCCCCGAACGCTGCCATCATGTAATGGCAAGCCGGGATCGGCTTGCGCGCAATCGCAAGCACCGTGGCGTAGGTGGAATGGGTATGGACGACGCTGCCGACGTCGGGACGGCCGCGCATGATGTCGAGATGGAAGCGCCATTCGGTCGACGGCTGCAACGGGCCATCCCAGAAGCCGTAGTCACTTTCAAGCGGCATCGAGGCGATCATCTCGGGCTTCATCGCGTCATAGGGCGTCGCCGATGGCGTGATCAGCATCCGATCTTTGTACCGGGCGGAGATGTTGCCTGACGTCCCCTGATTGAGCCCTGAAGCGTTCATCCATCGGCACTTGGCGATGATCGCCTCGCGCAACTGTCGCTCCTCACGGGTCATGGCAAGATACCTTTCGTCTTCAGCACGGATTGAGCGGCGGCTCGCCGGCGAGATAGCGGCGAACCTCTTCGGCTGCCTGATCGGCAGCAATGGTGACGGTGCGCAACGAGGCCCCCGCAATGTGGGGCGTCAGCGTGACGTTGGGCAGCTGCAGGAGCGGCCAGTCGGCCGGCACCGGCTCCACGGCAAAGGTGTCGAGCATGGCCCCGCCGAGGCGCCCAGTGGAAAGCGCCTCGTAGAGCGCCGTGTAGTCGACCAAGGGCCCGCGCGCCGTATTGATGAAGATGGCGCCCGGCTTGACCTGCGCCAACGCCGCGCGATCGATGAAGCCGGTGGTCTCGGCGGTCACCCGCGCATGCAGGCTGATCACATCGGCGCGCGCCAAGAGCTCGCTCAAGCCGACGTGCTCGACGCCGTCATTGCGATCCTGCGCGCTGAGCTGGACGTATGGATCCGCCACCAAGATCCTGCAGCCGAACGCCTTGAGCAGTTTCACCACCCGGGTGCCAATCGCGCCGTAGCCGACGATGCCGACGGTCATCTCGCCGAGCTCGCGCCCGGTGCGATCGGCGCGGTAGAGATCACCGCGCCATTCGCCGCCGCGTAAGGATTCATGCCCACTGCGGATCAGGCGCGTTTCGGCGAGAATGGCGCCGATGGTGAACTCGGCCACCGCACTGGCATTGCGGCCGGGCGTGTTGACCACGAGCACCTTGTGATCGCGCGCTGCCTGCATGTCGATGTTGACCGGGCCGCCGCGCGACACCGCAATGAACTTAAGCTTCGGCAGCCGCTGCAGCATCGACCGCGAGATCGGCGCGAGATGCGTGACCAGCAGCGCGGCATCGCCGATGAACTCCGCGACCTCATCCGGGTCGCCCATGAACTCCTTCAATCCGTCGAGCTTGGAGCCGGCATAGCCGTGCTCCATCGGCTCGTCCGGCCAGGGTTGCTCCAGGACGCGGATGTCGATGTCGTTGCCGCAAGCCGCCGTGATGCGTTCGGCAAAGACGCTCGGCAGCATGAAGCGGTCACCGACGATGGCAATGATCTTAGGCATGACCGGCTCCCGCACGCACGGCCGCGAGTTGCTTCCAGACCGGCCGCGCCGCGAGCCTGGCCTCGAGATAGGCCGGAAACAGCCGCGCATAGTGCGACGCCAAGGCCGCATCCGGCGTTTGCGGCGCGGCGAGATACGGCCGCACCCACACATCCGTACAGGCGGTCATGTCCGGATAGAGACCGGTCGCTACCGCCGCGATCATAGCGGCGCCCGCGGCTCCCGCTTCGCCGCGGCTACAGACACGAACGTTGCATTCCAGCGCAGCGCCAAGGATCGCGCCGAGCGCCCGGCTTCGCGCCGCACCACCGGTGATGCGCACGTCCCGCGGCAGCGCGCCCATGGCGGCGTAGCAATCACGGGCGGCGAAGGCGAGCCCTTCCATGACCGCGCGCATCAGATCCCAATAGCCGTGGCGTGTGCGCAAGCCCAGGAATTGCGCACAGGCTTCATGGGCGACGAATGGGCCGCGCTCGCCGGCATCGGAAATGAAGGGATGGAATAGGAGCTCGCCGGGCCGCGCCTCGAGCACGTGGTCGTCGAGTCGACGGATCAGGTCGGCGCGCGAACGCGTAATGCCCTCGGCGGCGAGCAGGTCGCGCGCGAGGTCGAGGAGCCAGTCGATGTTCAGCGTCGCCGCCATGTTCGATTGCATCTGGGCATAGTGACCGGAGACCGGAAACGGCATGGTATAGCCGGTCGCCTCGGCGTTGAGGACCACCGCATCGGCGCTTGGCGCCAGCCGCATATGCATGCCGGTCGAGCCGATGATGGTGCAGCCGACATCCGGCGCCGGATCGTAGAGCCCGGCCCCTAGCGCATTGCAGATGACGTCGACATAGCCGAGCGAGACCGGAACGCCCTGCGGCAGTCCGATCTCGAGCGCTGCGCCGGCATTCAGCGGATGCGTGGTCACGACGCCGTCGACGACGTCCGGAAACAGGGCCATGCAATCGGCGATTCCGATCAGGCGCGCTGTTTCCGCGTCAAAGCGGCGCTTGCGGAAATCGCCGCAGGAGAACGTCGCCTCCGACGGATCGGTCGCACGCTCGCCGGTGAGCAGGAAATAGAGCCAGTCCTTGCAATGAAAGGCCGTGCGGGCGCGCGACACGCTCTCGGGCGCATGCGCCTGCAACCAGGCCAGTTGCGGCCCCTGCTGGCAGGCGTTCAGCCCCGAGCCGGTCCGCCGATACAGCGCCGCATTGCGCTCGCTGGCGCGGATGTCCCCGACGAGACTGGCAGCACGCGAGTCGAGCCAGAGCAGGGCCGGCGCGACGGGCCGCCCATCATCGTCGATCAGCCAGGTGCCATCGCCCTGCCCTGTCACCGCGATGGCGGCGAGCCGTGAGGCAAGATCGGGTATCGCCGCTCCCAGACCGCGCAGTGCGGCGACGGTATCGTTCCAGGTGCGCGTCATATCCTGCTCGACATGTCCGCCGGCCGACGTCGTGTAGCTGTTCGGAAGCGCGTATTCGCCGAGCTGCCGGCCATCGCGCGTGAACGCCACCGTCTTGATCAAGGAAGTGCCGGCATCAATGCCGATGATGACGTCGCGACCCGGCTCGGTGCTCATGATCAAGCTGCCTCCGCGTGGCGAATGCAGTTGCCGTCGGCGCCGAACACATGAAGGTGCCGCGTCTCCAGCGCGAAGTGAATAATGTCTCCGGGTCGCGCGGCGATCTTGTTCGGCGTCACCGCGATGAGGAGACGGCCCTCGCGTTCGCCTGCGACATGCGACTGGTCGCCGAGCCACTGGTTTGAGACGACGCGCACGCGCACATCCCCGTTGCCGACGGAAATCTTCTGCGGCCTGATGCCGATCCGGACACGCGGGCTCTGCTCGAGCGCGCGGCCCGCGGCCGGGTCAAGCGTCTGCCCGTCGAGCTGGAACACGACATCCGGGCCGATCGAGAGACGGAAGCCGCCGTCCGCGCGAGCGACTTCGGCCTCGAGCAGGTTCATCGGTGGCTCGCCGATGAAGCTCGCAACGAACAGATTCGCGGGATGATCCTTCAACTCTCGTTCGCTTGCGAACTGCTGAAGTACGCCGTCTTCCATGACTGCGATTCGGTCGGCGAGCGCGCTCGCCTCGGTCTGGTCATGGGTGACGAATATCGCCGTCATCCCGCGCTCGGCAAGCAGCCCCTTGATCCGGCCGCGCAGCACCGCGCGGAGCTGCGGCTCGAGCTGGCCCATCGGCTCGTCCAGCAGATACAGATCGGCATCGCGCACCAAGGCGCGCGCCAGCGAGACTCGTTGCTGCTGCCCTCCGGAGATCGAGCGCGGATAGCTGTTGAGAATGTCCTCGATTTCCACCAGCCGCGCGATCGCCTCGACCCTGCGGGAGACCTCGCCATGCGAGAGCTGCTGCGCCTTCAAGGCGAAGGCGATGTTTTCGCGAACGGTGAGCGGCGGGTAGAGCGAATAGCCTTCAAAGGCCATCGCTACCTTGCGCCTCGCCGGCGGCAATTCGTCGATCCGGCGCTGGCCGAGCGTGATCGTCCCCGAGGTGACGCTCTCGAAGCCCGCGATCATCCGCAGGGTCGAGGTCTTGCCGCAGCCCGACGAACCCAACAGCGCGACGATCTCCCCCTTGTCGACCTCCATATCCAGCGCGCGCACGGCGTGAACCGGCGGCTTGCCGCGGCTCTGGTAGACCTTGTCGACCTTCCTGATCTCCAACACGCCCATCCTCACAGCGCTCCCATCATGCGGCCTGCCGCCGAGGCGACAGGTCCAAACGCAGGCCTGTCGTGCGGTCAAACAAGAGAGCCGCCTCCGGCGCGAACCGAACGAAGACGCCATCCTCCGCACTTGCCATGGCGGAGTCTTGTGGCAGGGCGGCCAGCCATTCGGTCCCGTCGGAGAAGCGCAGCAGCAGCACGGCTTTTTCGTGCATCGGCGTGATGGCGACGATGCGCGCCGGAATGGCGTCTTCGCTTGGTTGGCGGGTGATGACGAGATCATCCGGACGCACGCCAAGCCAGCACGGACCATGATCGACAGCCGCGCGGTCGGCGGCATCGAGGCGAACGAACGTCCCCGCCACCTCCGCGCTGAGACCGCCCTGCCCTGCGGCCGGCTCGACCTCTGCCAGATTGATGCTGGGATCGCCGAACAGGCGCGCGACGGCAACGGATGCCGGCCTGGCATAGATCTCCTCGGGACGCGCGACCTGCACCAGATGCCCGTCAACCAGGACCGCGATCCGGTCGGCGATCGCCATCGCCTCCCGATAGTCCTGGGTGACATAGAGAACGGCGGCCGAGCTCCGCCGGAGCAGGCTCGGCAGTTCGAGCCGCATTTCGTAGCGAAGCTTGGCATCGACGTTGCGCAAGGGATCATCGAGCAGCAGCACATCGGGATTGCCGATCAGCGCGCGGGCAAGCGCGGTGCGTTGCTTCTGCCCGTTCGACAATTCGCGGGGCATGTGGCCCAGCACATGCTCGATCTTCAGAAGCCGGCTGATCGATTTGACCCGGCTCGCGACTTCGGCCGCGCTCGCCCTGGCACGCAAGCCGCTTGCGATATTGGCCTGCGCACTCATGTGAGGAAACAGGGCGAAGTTCTGGAACGCCATGCCGATCCCGCGCTGCTCGGGCGGCGCCCCGACGATCGATTGACCGCCGACCAGAATGTCGCCTTCGTCCGGTTCGAACATGCCAGCAATCATGCGCAAGAGCACGGTCTTGCCGCTGCCGGACGGGCCGAACACCGCGACGATCTCGCCGGGTTCGACGGCCAAGGAAACATCCTCGGCGCAGCGGACCGGGCCGAATGACTTGCCGACGGCGTTGAGTTCAAGACGCGCCATGGCCTCAGCCTTTCACCGCACCGAGCGACAAACCCTCGACCAGATAGCGTTGCGCGTAGAGCGCCAGCAGCAGGGTCGGCGTGACGGAGAGCACGATCGCGGCTGCGATCTGGCCGTACTGAATGCCTGAGGCGGTGACGAAAGCCAGCGCACCGACGGTGACCGGCTGCTTGTCGGCCGAGGCCAGGATCAGCGCGAACACGAAATTGTTCCAGCAGAAGATGAAGGAGAGCAGACCGGCCGCCGCGATGCCGGGCCCGGCGAGCGGCACCGCGATCCGCGTGAAAGCCTCGCGCCAGGTATGACCGGCAAGACGATAGGCGTGCTCGATGTCCGGACTGATGTCCTCGAAATAGCCGCGCACGATCCACAGGATCAGCGGCAGCGCGATGAGCTGATAAACCCAGACGATGCCGAAATACGTGTCGTTGAGCCCGAGCTGCTGGTAGTAGAGCGACAGCGGCAGCAGCACCAGCAGCGGCGGGGCGAAGCGAAACGACAACAGCGTGAATGCGATGGTTTCACCGAGCCGAAACTTGAACCGCGCAAAGGCGTAGGCCGCAGGCACGCCGAGCAGCAAGGCAAGGACCACGGCCGCGCTCGACAGCGCGAAACTGTTCACGAGGTTGCGCATGAACGATATTTCGAGATTCCCGGCGGCGGTCCGGAGCTGTCCTGAAATCAGCGCCTGGTAATTGGCGAGCGTCGGCTCGAAGAGGATGCGCGGCGGAATCCGCAGGATCTGCTCATTGGTCTGGAACGACATCAGGAAGATCCAGACGATCGGAAACATGAAGAAGACGAGCACAAGCGCGAGCGCGACGCCGCGGAAGATACGACCTGCGAGACTGGAATGATCCATCGCCGTCTTCCCGTCCCTCACGCGTGGCCGTGGGCGCGCGCCCGCAGCCGCAGCCAGTTCTTGATGAAGATATTCGAGAGGATATTGGTGATCAGCCACAGGATCATCAGCAACGCCGCCGAACGTCCGACATTGGTATATTGAAAGAATTCGAGATAGGCCTGGACCTGGAACACCATCAGCCGATCGCCGGGGCCGCCTTGCGTCATCGCATAGACGATGTCGAACTGCTGGATCGAATCCAGCAGGCGAAACAGCGAGGCGGTGATGATGTAGGGCGCAAGCATCGGCAGCGTGATGCGGAAGAAGACGAAGCTCGCCGGGACACCATCGAGCGCCGCTGCCTCGAACGGCTGGCGCGGCAGCGAGCGCAAGCCCGCCAGGAGCAGGATCATGATGAAGGGCGTATAGACCCAGACATCCACCAGCACCACCGTGAACAATGCAGTCGAGGGATCGGATGCCCATTTGAAATCATGCACGCCGAATAGGCTCACGAGATAGGATAGGATGCCAAAGCTCGGGTTGGTCATGAGCTTCCACATCAGCGCGGCGATCGCGGGCGCCGTCATCAGCGGCAACAGCAGGACGATCGACACCGCGTTATGGAAGCGTGTGGGACGCCGCAGCAGCAAGGCGATGCCGAGGCCGAGCAGCAGTTCGAGCACCACTGTCAGTGCGGTATAGATGAGCGAGATGCGAAGCGTATTCCAGAAGGCGGGATCGGAGAGAAAATCGATGTAATTGTCGATCCCGATGAAACCGCGCAGATATGGCAGGTTCAGCCGGTAGCGCTGGAGCGAATAAACTGCCGCCGTCACGAAGGGAACGAGGATGGCGATGCAGACGAGCAGAGCCGGCAGGCTCAGCACATAGGGCAGCATCCGCCCACGCAGCCTCGTGGTGCGGCGCGGTAGCACATTCGTCTGGGACAATTGGACCATGCTCATGACGATACCGGATCACGCATTGGCTTCAACACCGCCGGCCCGGATCGGTTGGGCGTTCCGAACCGGCGGGTTGGCGTGGCGCGGAGGAATCGGGCACCACGCGAGGCGCCGATGGCGGCAAAGTCAGCCAAGGCCTGCCTGCTTGAGCTGACGATTGATGCTGTCGGCTAGCTTGTCGAGCCCCTCGTCTACGCTGACCTCCTTCGCCACCATCTTCTGGAGCGAGGCGGCCCATTCCGTCGTCAGGTCGAAGAACAACGGCTGGGCCGTGAAGTAGATCTTGGCGCCCGGCGACGACAGATCATGCTGCTCGAGATAGCCCGGATAGGACTTCGCGATGCGGTCACGGAATTCGCTGTCCTTCCACACCGACGCGCGCACCGGATTGACGAAATCCATCTTGCGGGCTCCGAACAGATCGTGCTCGGTCGAGGCTGCCCATTGCATGAACAGCCAGGCCGCGTCCTTCTGCTTGGAGAAGCTGGAGAGCGCGAGCGACCAGATCCAGACGTTCGGCGTCGGCGCCTTGGCGGCTGGGTTCGCGGCGAACGGCGCGTAGCCGAGATGTCCTCTCTCCTTGTTCTCGCCGCCATTCATGAAGTAGCCGAGAATATCGGCGTCGAAGATCATGCCGGAGGCGCCGGCGCCAAGGTCCGTGCCGACCTGGTACCAGGTGTAGGTCGACCAGTTCTTCGGGCCCGAGGTCTGGATCATCTTGACCCATTTCTCGTGGAACTCCTTGGAGGCCTTGGTGTTCATGGCTGCCTTCAGCTTGCCGCCTTCCATCACGAAGTCCTTCTGGCCGAAATTCGAGTAGGCCGAGAGGAAGCCGGGATGGATCGTGGCCCAGGAGCGTGAGCCGCGGACGCCGACGCCATAAGGCCCGCCCGCATCCTTCGTGATCTTGGCGGCGACATCGAGCATCTCGTCGAGATTCTTCGGCGGCTTGACGCCGACCTTGTCGAAGATGTTGCGGTTATAGGTGATGTTGTTGAGCTCATAACCCCATGGAATGCACCATTGCTTGGCCTTGCCCGAGCCGAGCTCGGAGCCGGCAACGCCGTCCCACGCGGTCGAGGAACGAAGGCCGGGAAGCACGTCGTCCCAAGCAAAGGCCGGGTTAGTCTTTGCGGGGTCCTTGATATAGGCGTTGAGATCCTCGATCCAGCCGGCCGGACCGTAGGTCCAGGTCATGTAGGCGCCGGTCATGAAGGCGTCGTACTGGTCCGATTTCGAGGACAGCGCCGCGGTGACCTTGTCGAAATAGACATCCTCCGGGAAGATATCGTAGGCGACGTTCATCCCCGTAAGCGACTTGAAGGCTTCGATATCGCCAATCATCGCATCGACGTAGGGATGCTTGTTCAACAGCAGCTTGACGGTCTTGCCGCTA
Source organism: Bradyrhizobium sp. Rc2d (assembly GCF_900099855.1). Lineage (NCBI taxonomy): Bacteria > Pseudomonadati > Pseudomonadota > Alphaproteobacteria > Hyphomicrobiales > Nitrobacteraceae > Bradyrhizobium > Bradyrhizobium sp. Rc2d. The sequence continues at coordinate 39,350 of NZ_FNCU01000012.1, forward strand.
TAGGCCTTCCAGTTGAAGTCCGCCGCCATGGCCCGCGACATCGCGGCGACGTAGGCGGAGTTGGCGGCAACGCCGGCAATGCCGAGCTTTGCGGCACCATCCAGCAGATCACGCCGGCTGATGCGCTTGGCGGCGTAGGAATCGAATAGATTCTTCTCGCGATCGTACATGAGCAACCTCCCGTTATGAGCGTTTACTTTCCCTTCCGACCTTTATTCCTGGTCTTGGTAGTCTTGCCGGATGTTGCCTCCGGCTTTTCCGTCGCGAGGGCCTGAGCGGTCGCCTCGTCGATGATGAGGCCGTGCAGGAGACGGCTGCGCAGCACCGCGCGCAGAGCCGTGACCTTGGCCAGCCCGCCGCCGATGGCGACGATGCGATGCTTCCTGAGGTCTGTCGCTTCCATCGAAGTCGCGCGCGCCGACAGGTCGATGTCGAGCACTTCGCCATCGGCGTTGAAAAAATGTCCGAGCAGGTCGGCGCAAGCGCCGGCACGCTTCAATTCGACGACCTCGTCCGGCCTGATCATGCCGCTCGAGACCAGGAAGCCTTCGGCATGGATTTGTCCGATGCCGACGAATAGGAGCGAGGCCTTGCGCGCGAGCGCGAACACGTCCGCGATGCCATATTGCTTCATCAACACGGCACGATCGGCGACCGAATTGGCGAACACCGGCACCGGCAGAAGATAAGCCTCCGCCCCGGTACGCTCCGCCAGCCGATGAATCACGTCGAACGGATTTGCGGCGAATTTCCGCGTCAATCCGCCGAGCAAAGAGACGAATTGAACGTCCCGCGCCGGCGTCTGCGGCAACTGCTCGACGACCGCGGCGAGCGTGCGGCCGTGACCGACGCCGATGATCTTGTCCTCGCCGCGCTCCAGGACCTGCCGCAGGAAGCTCGCGCCTTCGAGCGCCAGCGCTTTCAGCGGCAGGTCGCCCTCGCCGAGATCCGGCGCGACGCGGCAGAAAGAAAGGCCGTAGCGCTCGGCCAATGTGTTCTCCAGCGCGACGCATTCGGCCACGGGCCCCTCGACGAAGACGCGGATCATGCCCTCGCGGCTCGCGCGCGCGATCAGCCGGTGCGCCTTTGTGCTCTGGATGTTGAGGCGATCGGCGACCTCGGACTGGGTCAGCCCGGCGGCGAAATAGAGCCACGCCGCCCGCGTTGCGAGCGACGCCTCACCGTCAACCATCGGCAGCCTGTCGGAAGGTATCGCCACGCCGGAAAAGCCCGCTTGCAATTTTCTTCACGTCTTGCAAAAAATTGCAGAGGCGGATTGGAACGTCAATCCCCCAAACGTGCTGCGGTGCAATCTTGTTGCGCTATCAGCAGTGGTTGCCATCACGCTGTGGAGGTCGAATGGCAGGCGTGTTCCTCGGCATCGACGTCGGAACCGGCGGCGTTCGCGCCTGCGCCGTCGATGCGCGCGGCGCCAAGCTCGGAATGGAATCGGCGCCTCTTCCCCCGCCACGACAGACCGGCAACGCGATCGATCAGGATCCGGAACTCTGGTGGGATGCGACGGCTGTCGCGATCCGCAAGCTCGGCCGCACGATCGATCTCCAGGCCGTCGAGCGCGTCAGCGTCGACGGCACGTCAGGCACGCTGCTGATGATCGACGCCGCGGGTCGGCCCTGCACGCCGGGGCTGATGTACAACGATGCGCGCGCGGCAGCGGAGGCCGCCCGCATTGGGGCCGTGGCCCCCGCGGACAGCGGTGCGCACGGCGCGAGCAGCGCGTTGGCGAAGCTGCTGTATCTGTCGGATCGTGCGGAAGCGGGCCCGGCGCGTTTTGCCGTGCATCAGGCCGATTGGATCGCGGGGCGGCTCGCCGGACGTCACGGCATCAGCGATGAGAACAACGTCCTGAAGCTCGGCTACGATCCCGTGACACGCACCTGGCCAGCCTGGCTCGACGAGCTCGGCGTATCCCGCGAACTGCTGCCGAAGGTGCTGGTACCGGGAACCCCCTTTGCGGATATTGATCCCGAAATCGCAGCCACGCTGGGCCTGTCACCGGCAGTGCGCATCGCGGCCGGCACCACCGATGGTGTCGCCGCCTTCATCGCGACCCGCGCCGATACACCCGGCGATGCCGTGACCTCGCTCGGAACGACGCTGGTCGTGAAGCTGCTGGCGACCCGGCCGATTTTCGCCGCCCATCAGGGCGTCTACTCGCACCGGCTTGGCGAGCGCTGGCTCGCAGGCGGCGCCTCCAATTCCGGAGGCGGAGCACTGCTCGCGCATTTCACCGCCGCCGATATGGACCGATTGACACCGCAATTGCAGCCGGAGACGCCGACCGGGCTCGACTACTACCCACTGCCCAAGCCCGGCGAGCGCTTTCCAATCGCCGATCCAGCGTTGCCGGCAAGGGTCGCGCCGCGCCCAGCGGACGACCATCGCTTCTTCCAGGCGCTACTCGAAGGCATCGCCGGGATCGAAACCCTCGCCTATCGGCGCCTGGCCGAGCTCGGAGCGCCAAGGCTGCGACGCGTCATCAGCATCGGCGGCGGGGCGAAAAACACGGCTTGGACCGAGATCAGGCGGCACGCCCTCGGCGTTCCCGTGAGCGTTGCCGAAGAGACGGAGGCAAGTTACGGCGCGGCGCTATTGGCACTGCAAGGCGGCCCGCCATGATGGCCGATATCATCGACATCGAAGGTCTCGCCATGATCGCGGACCGCTTCGATCACGTGCTGCTCGATCAATGGGGCACGCTGCACGAAGGCCAGGCCGTCTTTCCCCTGGCGCGCGACTGCGTTGTGCGGCTGCGCCAGGCCGGCAAGCGCGTGCTTGTGCTGTCGAACTCCGGCAAGCGCGCGAGCAGCAACGCGGCACGGCTTGCCTCGCTGGGCCTTCCAGCGGACGCCTATGACGGCATCCTGACGTCCGGTGAGGTCACCTGGCACGGCCTGAAGGCGCGTGCGCAGCAGCCCTTCATCGCATTCGGCCGCACCTGCCTCCTGGTCGCTCGCGGCGGCGATCATGCGATCGTCGATGGGCTCGACCTCAATCTCGTCGCAGACGTTGGCAAGGCCGACTTCATCCTACTCGCAGGTCTCGACGACGCCGTCGCCGAGCCCGAGCACTGGCGCGCATGCCTGACTGAAGCCGCTGCACGCGGCTTGCCGATGCTGTGCGCCAATCCCGACCTCGCAATGTTCGGCGCCGCCGGATTGATCCCCGCCCCCGGCGCATTGGCTGGCTTCTACGAAACGCTGGGCGGCCGTGTGGCCTATGTCGGCAAGCCGCACGCGCCGATCTTTACGGCAGCGCTCGAACGGTTGGGCCAACCGAATCCGGCGCGCGTGCTGATGATCGGTGACAGCCTCGACCACGATGTCGCCGGCGCCCGCCGCGCCGGGATGCTGACACTGCTGCTTAGGTCCGGCGTGCACCGCGATCAGACGCCGGGTGAATTGGTACGACAACCGCCCGGCGCGGATGCGCGGATGCCGCACTGGACGATGGACCATCTGGCCTGGTGAGAGGCGCGCGATGCAACAGCAACCTGCCCTGCTCCATGAGCTTCGCCGCATGTCGGCGCGCGTCGGCCGCAACATCCTCCTAGTCCAAGGTGCCGGCGGCAACTCCTCGATCAAGCATGACGACCTGCTGTGGGTGAAGGCCTCCGGCACCTGGCTTGCGGATGCCGAGCACAAGGACATCTTCGTGCCGGTGTCGCTCGGTGCGGCACGCGCGGCGCTGTCGCAAGGCGACGAACGGGTGCCCCTCGCGCCTGGCGCCGGCACGGCCTTGCGCGCCTCGATCGAAACCTCCCTCCATGCGCTCATGCCGCATCCGGTCGTGCTGCACGTCCATTCGGTCAACACCATCGCCTGGGCGGTGCGGACCGATGCGCGCGCGGAGTTCGCAGAGAGACTGGATGGACTGGCCTGGCGCTGGCTCGATTATCATCATCCGGGACTGCCACTGGCCAAGGCCGTAGACCATGCGCTGGCGCAGGACAGAGTAGATGTACTGGTCCTCGGCAATCATGGCCTGGTGGTCGGCGCCAAGACCTGTGCCGGCGCAGAGGCGCTGGTCGACGAGGTCGAGAGCCGCCTCGCGCTTGCGCCGCGCTCCGCAATTGGCGCAGATCAAGACGCGCTTCGTTCAATCTGCGGCGGCACAGAGTATCGGCTGCCAAAGGATCCGCGATCTCATAGCATCGCAATCGATTCTTACAGGCGCGCCATTGCGACCAACGGTTCGCTCTATCCGGACCATGTGGTCTTCCTCGGTCCGGCCCTACCCGTTCTGGACCAAGGCCAGGATCTTCGCGCCCAGGAATCGCTGGTGCGGCCGGACGGGCTGCCGCAGCCGGTCGCGCTGCTCGTTCCAGGTCTCGGTTGCATCGTTCGCAAGGACGCGAGCGACGGCGCCGAGGCGATGCTGAGCTGTCTCGCCCTGGTGACCGGCCGCCTACCTCTGACCGCGCAGGTTCGCTATCTGACGCGGCAGAACGAGTGCGCGCTGCTGAATTGGGATGCCGAGCGATACCGTCAGCAACTGACCGCAAATCGCTGACCGGCTGAAACGGAACAATTCCGTAACTTGCTCGCGAAGCCTCGCGCGGTATCAGCCACTCTGCGGGCTCCTACCCGCGCGGGCCTCGCTGCGCGGGCCAAGCCGACGACTGTGGAACCGCTGGCTGTGAAGTGGCTCACACCGTGCAAGACGGTTGAGGTGTATCCCTCGTGTCGGGTGGAATGGCAGACGGAGATACGCATGAAACGTCTCATGCCCTCGCTCATCGCAGCCCTGCTTCTCGCCGGTGCCGCCAGCAGCGTGCTCAAATCGCACGTGCTGCATATCGGTCAGAGCAGCATGCCATCCATCAAGGAACTGCAGACCGGTCAGGCCAGCAAGCTGCCTGAGCTGGAGATGCAGGACCGCTCTGTCCTGTTTGCGAGAGAGCCGGCTCAGTAGAACGCATCTCCGCTTTCAGGCAGTCTGCCTTACTCGGCCGCCGCGGTCGCGGGTTGAGGCTGTCCGTCGTTCGGCCCCGTTCGCGCCGTCTGCTCGTCGAGCCAGAGACGGTGGTGCTCGCGGGCCCAATTGACGTCGACGTCGCCCGAGCCCATGGCCTCGAACGCACCTTCCATTCCGATGGTGCCGATATAGATGTGGGCGATCATCGCCGCGACGAACAGCACAGCCACGATGGAGTGGACGATCTGGGCCAGCTGCATGCCTTCGATCCCCGTCGTGTAGAACGGGAACATGAGGACATAGCCGCTCGCAGCGACGAGACCGCCGCCGATCACGACGATCCAGTAGATCGCCTTCTGGCCGGCGTTGAAGCGGTAGGCCGGCGGATGATCATGCCCGACGATGCCGCCGCCTCGCTTCATCCACGCGACGTCCACCTTGTTCGGAATATTGCCGCCGATCCACATCAGAAAGATTAGAACGACCCCAATGGTGAACGGGAAGCTCAGATAGTTGTGGGCGTACTTTGCCCATTGCGACCATTCGGAGAAGGCCTCGAAGCCGATCAGCGGCAATAGCAGCGGTCGCCCAAAGGTGATGTTCAGTCCAGAGATCGCCAGAATGATGAAGCAGGTGGCAGTCATCCAATGCACGAAACGCTCATAGATGTTGAAGCGCACGATGGTGCGGCCGGACCGTCCGCTTTCGAGGCGCACCATGCCGCGAGTGAGATAGAAGATCACGATCACCGCCAGCATGCCGATGATCGCGATGCCGCCGATCCAGCGCAGGGTGACATTGTGGAACTCGCGCCATTCCCGCCCCTGCGGCTGCTCGAGAACGCCGGACCTCTGATCAGGGATGCTGACGCGGCCCTGGATCCGGTTCAGCTCCTGCAAGAGCTGCTGCTCCTTGACCGAGCTTGCGGTCGGATTGACCTGCTGGGCGCCTACCGGTGCCGGAGCTGCCACAATGAGGAGGAGTAAAGCACCGGCCCCGACAGCCGCCCGAACGAGTTTTGCAAACGACACCATGAGCTCCTCCTCAATGTTCGCGCGACCTTCGTCAGGATTCAATCGTCTCGCGATAGGCCGTCTTCCACCCCCAGGCACCCGAACCGTAGCCGCGCTTCATCACACGCTCCTTGTAGATCTGCGCGATGATCTCGCCGTCGCCTGCGAGCAGCGATTTTGTCGAGCACATTTCGGCACACAGCGGCAGCTTGCCCTCGGCCAGCCGGTTCGCGCCGTATTTCTCGTATTCCTCCTTGCTGCCGTCCGCCTCCGGACCGCCGGCGCAATAGGTGCACTTGTCCATCTTGCCGCGGGAGCCGAAATTTCCGACCTTCGGATATTGCGGCGCGCCGAACGGACAGGCGTAGAAGCAATAGCCGCAGCCGATGCAGAGATCCTTGGAGTGCAGCACCACGCCGTCAGCGGTGGTGTAGAAGCAGTTCACCGGGCACACCGCAGCGCACGGCGCATCGGTGCAATGCATGCAGGCCATCGTGACCGAGCGTTCGCCCGGCTTGCCGTCATTGATGGTCACAACGCGACGCCGGTTGATGCCCCAGGGCACCTCGTGCTCGTTCTTGCAGGCGGTGACGCAAGCGTTGCACTCGATGCAGCGGTCGGCGTCGCAGAGAAATTTCATACGTGCCATCGTCGTTACTCCTAAGCCGCCGCGATTTGGCAGAGAGTGACCTTGGGCTCCTGCATGCCCGTCGCGGGGTCGTATCCGTACGTAGTGATCGTGTTGGCGCTTTCGCCCAGCACGATCGGGTCGGTGCCCTTCGGGTAATTGCCGCGAAGATCTTTGCCCGCGAACCAGCCGCCGAAGTGGAATGGCATCCAGGCGACGCCCTTGCCAACGCGCTCGGTGACGAGCGCTTTCATCTTCGCCCTCGAATTGTTCTCTGCACCCGTGACCCACACCCAGCCACCGTCCTTGACACCGCGCTCGGCGGCATCGGCAGGATTGATCTCGATGAACATGTCTTGCTGCAATTCGGCAAGCCACGGGTTGGTGCGGGTCTCCTCGCCGCCGCCCTCATATTCGACCAGACGGCCGGACGACAGGATGAGCGGGAACTGTTTTGCAATTCCCTTCTCGACCGCTGCCTTCTGCACGGAGAACCCGATATTCGGCATCCGGAACTGCTTGGCGTCGGGCAGCGTCGGATATTTGGCGACGAGGTCGACGCGCGGCGTGTAGATCGGCTCGCGGTGAACAGGGATAGGATCGGGCAAGCCGAAGGCATTCATGCGCGCCTTGCCGTTGCCGTAGGGAACGCAGCCATGCGCCAGCGCCACACGCTGGATGCCTCCCGACAGGTCGAGCGCCCACGACACCGTGTCCGGATTGGCGGGATTGATCTTGTTGATCACGGCCATTTCCGCTTCGGTGAGCTCGGTGTCCCAGCCGAGCTTCTTCAGGCTCGCCAGCGTGAACTCCGGATAGCCGTCCTGAATTCCCGAACCCAACGAGTACGAGCCGTCCGCGAGCAAGCTCACCTTCCGCGTCGTGCCGTCCGGCAGCTTCTCCTCACGCTCGATGCCGAACCGCGGCCGGAACGTACCGCCGCCGTCCATCACGTTCAGATTGGTGTTGTAGAGCAGCGGCGTGCCGGGATGCTTGACCTCAGGTGATCCCCAGCACGGCCAGGGCAGACCATAATAGTCGCCACCGACCTCGGGATCGTCCTTCGGTGCCCGCATGCTCAGCATGTCGAACTTGGCTTGGTTCTTCATGTGCGCCTTGAGGCGCTCGGGCGATTGCCCGCAATAGCCAGTCGACCAGCTGCCGCGGTTCATCTCGCGCAGCACATCCTCAGCTTCAGGAAGATTGTTTTCGACCTTGATTTTCTTGAACATTTGGTCGCCGAAGCCGAGCTTCTTCGCCATCAGATAGATGACCTCGAGATCATCCTTCGATTCAAAGATCGGCTTCACGATCTGCTCGCCCCATTGCAGCGAGCGGTTGGAGGCGACGCGCGACCCCTTGCATTCGAATTGCGTGGCGACCGGCAGAATGTAGACGCCATCCTTGCGGCCCGCCTCGACGGAGAGCGAGGCCCAGGTCGTCGGATGCGGGTCGGCAATGACGAGCAGCTCGAGGGCCTTCAGACCCTTGAGGGACTCTGGAATGCGGGTGATGCTGTTGGAGGCGTGTCCCTGCACGAACACCGCCTTCACGTTGTCTTTCTGCGCGACCTGATCCTTGGGCAATGTCACTGCCTCGAACCAGCGGGTCAGCGGAATGCCGGGGGTTTCCATGATCTGCTTGGAGTCGAAGCGGGACTTCAGGAAGTCATAGTCGACCTCCCAAACCCGCGACCAATGCTTCCAGGCGCCTTCGGCGAGGCCGTAGTAGAACGGCAGCGTGACGATATCGAGCCCGACATCGGTTGCGCCCTGCACGTTGTCATGGCCACGGAAGATGTTTGCGCCCGCGCCGGCCTTCCCGACATTTCCGGTCATCAGGAGCGCAATGCAACTTGCGCGCACGTTGGCGGTGCCGACGGTCTTCTGGGTCTGGCCCATGGCCCAGATGAGGGTTGCCGGCTTCTCGGTGGCGAACATCTTGGCGACGCGCTTGAGCTGCTCGCCGGGAATGCCTGTGACGCGCTCGACTTCTTCCGGAGGCCATTTCTCAACCTCCTTCTTGATGTCGTCGAAACCGTAAACGCGCTGCCGGATGAACTCCTTGTCCTCCCAGCCATTCTGGAGAATGTGCCACATCATGCCGTAGAGCACCGGGATGTCGGTGCCAGGGCGCATCCGCACATATTCGGTCGCGTGGGCCGCCGTACGCGTCAGGCGCGGATCGATGACGATAAAGTTGGCCTTTTGCAGCTCCTTGCCCTCGAGCAGATGTTGCAGCGAGACCGGGTGCGCTTCGGCCGGATTGCCGCCCAAGATGACCTGTGTCTTCGCATTGCGGATATCATTGTAGCTGTTGGTCATCGCGCCGTAGCCCCAGGTATTGGCGACGCCGGTCACGGTGGTCGAATGGCAGATGCGAGCCTGATGATCGGTGTTATTGGTCCCCCAGAACGCACCGAGCTTGCGGAACAGGTAGGCGCCTTCGTTGGTCATCTTGGCCGAGCCGAGCCAATAGACGGAATCGGGGCCCGACTTCTCACGTACAGCTTGAAGCTTGTCTCCGATCTCGTTGATTGCGGAATCCCAGGAGACGCGGGTCCACTGCCCATTTACCAGCTTCATCGGATAGCGCAGCCGCCGCTCACTGTGTACGAGTTCGCGCACCGAGGCGCCCTTGGCACAATGCGAGCCGCGATTGATCGGCGAATCCCAGCTCGGCTCCTGGCCGATCCAAACGCCGTTCAAGACTTCGGCCGTCACCGTGCAGCCGACGGCGCAATGCGTGCAGATGTTCTTGCGGATGGTCGCACCTGCGGTGAGCGGACCAGCCATTGCTGCTTCCGCTTTGCGCACGCTGCCGACCGGCAGGGCGCCGAGCGCGGCAAGCGCACCGCCGGCAAGACCGGATTTGCGCAAGAAGCTGCGGCGGTCGAGACCGCCGGCCTGCCCCGCAAGGGACTCGACAACGGAGCCGTGGCGCGGGGAATGCTGGTGTGTTCGCTTGATCAGCACGGTCAGCCTCCCTTGGCCGGATAACGATTGACGCGATAAAATGCCTTGACGTGGTCGGATTCCTTGTAGCGCGCCTTGCGCTTCTCATCGTTGGTCTCACTGTCGGCCTGCGCCGACCCGACCAACGGTGTCGCGAGTGTCGCACCGACACCGACCGTGCCGATGCTGACCTTGCGCAGGAAGTCGCGGCGTCCCACTGTGGCCTTCTTGTCTTCACTCATCGCATCTCTCCTGGACCTGCGCGTGCCGGTCAGTTGGCGAATGTGAATGCTTCCATCTCGATCTCGATAAAGGTGCGACCGAGCGCGCCGACCGCCCGATAGAAATGGGCGTTCCCGGCGCTCTCGATGTCCGCGAACAGCCGCCCCATCCAGGGCGATACGTGTTTCTCGAAGAAGGCACGCTGTGCCTCTGGCGAGGCACCGAAGTGCCCGCGGGCAAGGCCCGACATGATCTCGCAAATGATCGCGGCGTGATCCTCGGGTTCGGAATTGTTGGTCAGCCGCTCGATGCCGAGCGTCGTCAAGTCTCCTCGCAGGCGCGACAGCGGCCGTTCGTTGAGGAAGCCGGTGAGATAGTACGAGGCATAAGGCAGCAATTCGCCGCGACCGAGCCCCACGAACAGATCAAAATATTCGCGCTCGACTTTCGCTGCGACCGCGCTTGAGGCGACGTCGGCGAGCGCTGCATGCGCGCGGCCGAGTGGCGTTGCGTCGCCACTCAATGCCGCAAGCTGCTCGAGCAATCGTTTCGACGGCGGCGCGGACAGCAACGTTGCTAGCAACACATATTCCTGCGCGCGCGCAGCATCGAGGGCATCGACGAGCTCTGCTGATACGGCTTGTTCGCTGTAGAGATCGGGCCGCAAATCGTTGCGTGCAACGCCGGTCGCGGCTTCGACTGCAACCACCCGTTGTGCTGGCACGCGGGTCCAATTCGACACGGAGGGTTGGGTGATACCTATTTTGCGCGCAAGCTGAGCAATGCCGCCTGCAGCATCGATTGCGCGATCAAGCCCGTCATCACGCACGTGGACCTCCCATCCGAGTCCCGTCTGCTTGATTATTGCTTTGGTAACAAAGCGCTAGGGAGATCGTAGTCCCGGTTCCAGGGATGGTCAATCATCCGTCCATAGCCTGAGCCTATAGCCTTTAGTCGTGCTGCTCGCGCGGCAGCGCACCGCCGTGAGTACGGCGCCTGACGGGCTCAGCGAAATCCGCAGATCTGTCCGCGACTGTCGGTTGCACCGCAACAGAGATTGCCGGCTGTTCCCTCGCCTCCGATGTCTCGACACCATCCGATGCGGCCGTCGCGTCGGCTTGACGCAATTCCGCCGAAGTATCCGCTGTTTCAATCGACGCCTCGGGGAGCGATTGGACCACCTCGCGCACCCCGCCGACGATGCGATCGACGAGTGCGGCCAGCTGTTCCGACGAACAATCCAGCGGCCCAAAACCCGGCATTGCGGTCGGGTCGTTGAAGTCCCATGCATTCTCCGCAAGCCCGATGAAGTCGCGAATGGCGGGATCGGTCGCCCAGGCGCGGCGAAGAGCCGCACGGCTCAACTCCTGTGGAATGCCCTTGCTCAGGAAGGCGGTGATGTCGGTCGCAGCATTGATCTCGTCGATCGACGGCAAGCTCGAGAGATCGAAATCGCTATCGTCCTTAGCCTCGGGCGGCAGCATGGGCTGCGCCGCGGCAGGCTTCGCCGGCTCCGCTCGCGCTTCGCGTTTGCGGCGGGACCAACGTGCAAGGAACTCCTCCTCACTCATTTCTGTCCGCCTTCATGGTCGCGGCGCGCCAGCGCCTCCGGATCAGCGCGGCGCCGCTGACGCTTGACGAACTCCCGCTCGACATGGTGTTCGGCCACGAACTTTTCAATTGCTTGGCGCAGCGCCTCCGGCATCGGCACGGCCTCGACGAGATTGTCGGCGGCTTCGGTAAAGCCCTCGCCCTCAGCGGGGTCTGCGGTAACCGCAGTAAGGGCATAGGGCCAGGCGCCTTCCGAGGGCGACAGCACAGTCCAGATGCTCGGACTGCCGGAGGCGAGATTGTCACGATAGCGCGCCGTCTCGGACGGATAGAGATCCACGGTCGCGCTTCCCGCATAGAACAGGGTCGTGCCATCCTGCTCGCGGAGCACGGTCCAGGGTTGTGCCGCCGGCTCGTCCGGCAGGACGGCAATTCCGCGCCAGACGAAGTCAACCCAGGGCGAGTCGGCCTTGCGCCGCTCGACGACGACGCCGACGGAGATGGACGCTAGTGGCGATGCCGCCGGGCTCATGTCACCATCTCCAGGCGCTTCACCGGCAGGCCGGTCAGCAGATTTTGTGGCTTCATCCGGAGCTTCTGATCCGCCGTCATTGATAGGATCAGGTAGATAGGTTCGTCCCGGACATCGTCATGCGCGCGGCTTGAATCCGCAAAAGTCAGCCGGAACAGTGCGAGCACCCGGTCGGCGCTGCGCTGGTCGAGTTCCTCGCCGTCCCACAGACGGTCGCCGACCCCAGTGGCGTCGGCATCGAGCCCGACATACCAGGTGAGCTTTGCCTCCTGCAACGCACTCAGCGGCTCGATCGTGACGTCGAGGCCAAGCAGGTGGGAGATCCATCGCGTCATCGCCTGCGCCAGCGCAGCTGGTCCACGTCCGCCGGCCGTGAGGTCAAGGGCCATGTCGAATTGGTCGCTGCGCTGCCAATAGGCCCCGGCATTCTCTTCGCTCAACACATCGAGCACCGCATCGGTGGTGGCACCCAGCATCGACATCAGGGAGAGCACCGGGGTCGGACTCCGGCCGCCGACGATCTCCTCGTCGCCAAGCAGCAGGGCCTGCTCATGCGGCAGAATCCGCTGGACCCGGAAGAACAGCTCGGCCGCGCGCAGCACGAACGGATCGTCGCAGCCGTCGAGCGCGTTGCGCAGGATGACATGTACGAGCTGGTTGACGAACAGTGGCGGCAGGTCGTTCGCGCCCGATCGTACCGATGCAAGATAGGCGGCTTCGAGCGTCGGATGCCGCAACAGGAGATCGCGGAATGCCAGCACGAATTGCCAGTTCTCTCGGGCGTCGGCATCGGAAATTGCGGCAATTTCGTCGGCGCCGACCGCCTGACGCGGATCAGCGAGCAGTTCGCGGTGCAGCCGGCGTTCGATCGGACATGCATCGGCCGGCGGCATCAGCTCGGGACGCGCAAAATAGGCCTTGAGGAATTCGTCGGTGACGCACAGCCCACCGCCCTCGTCGCGATCGAGCAAATGATGGCCGCAGGCGATCCAGAAATCGTTCATCTGACGGTCGGCTCCCGGCCCAGATCCGCAAGCCTGAGCTCGCCGTCAGGCTGGACGTCGTCGTCCACTTCCATGAACGAGAACGCCTTGCCATGCCCCTGCCCTTCGCGGAGCTTTAGTCGGCGGAAGGACTCGCGGACCTCGCCGCCGCTTGAAGCCCGGTGCACTGCAATAAGCGAGCTGACGGGATGGGTGCACAGCGACTGCGAGAACGCCACCTCCTCTTCCGCGGCCGTCATCGCTGTCGCCATGTCCGGCGCACCGAAACGATCGACGAGCTGCCTGGCAAGGAGATCGATCAGCCTGCGGTAATCGTCCTCGGTCGCCGGAACGATCTGCACCAGCGTCGACCAGCCCCAGGATTGCACGCCGAGGAACCCGCCGCGAAACGCCGCGCGCGCCTTGCCCTCGAGCTTCGCACTATCGCAATCCCAGAAGCGGAAAGCACCGGAGACGGCCCATTCACCCGGCTCCGCTGCCACATCGAACACGAAGGTGTCGGAGGGATCGAGCGCGATAGTACGCAAGAGCTTCACAGCCGCGGCCCTCCAAGTGCCGGATCGAGCCAGGATGGAGTCGCGAGCGCCTGCACGAGGTCGCCACGTTCGATCTCGCCCGCCCCAATCCGGCGCGTAAGGAGATCGCCACGATCGTCGATGCGCTGAACGGTCTGCCGTTCGCGGGGCATACGGGAAAGATATTCGCGCGCGACGCCATCAAAACCGCCCGCCTGCCAGTCATCGAATGCCAGCATCAGGTGCCGGGCAAAGCTCTCCGTGATCTGCGCCGCGCCAGCCTCGCCAAAGCCTTCCTGCTCGAGCGCCGCGGCGAGCGGGTGGACACCCGGCTCGTCAGTCATGGCAACCGTCCGAATCATCGCGCCGAACACCAGCCATGGCGGCGGCTCCTCCTCAATGGCCGCGAGAGGCCAACCCATGCGCCCGCCGCCGACCAGCCCTCCGTCGATCCTGACGGCATCCGGCCATCCGATCGTGATGGGCTTGCTCGGCGGTGCGTAGGCACGCAAGGCATCGGTGAGCGCGACCATCCCGGCGTAGAACGCGCGCCGCGCCGTACGGAAGGGCTCGGCTGGCTCCAGCACCACGGCGAACTCCGCCAGATCAAAGCGCCCGACATAGACGAGCGTTCCGGCGCCGCTCTCCGGTGCAATGCGGCATGCGTGGGCAAAAGCGTCGCCACTCTCGCGCAGCCGCACCAATGTGAACGGCGGCGGCAGGTGGATCGGTTCCACCAGGGAAACGTGGCTGACTGGGATCGACGGCAGGCCGTCCTCCGCTTTCCTTTTCTTCCCGATAGATAATGTTCTATAGGAAGCGAAGGGCCGGCGCGAGTCCGTCGTCGGTACCGGATTGGCGGAGGGGTTAACCTGGAGCAGCCATCCAAGACCGTCCTGATCTGCTCGTGCGAAGACACGATGCGTCTCGACTCGGCCGCGATTCAGCGTGGATGTCCCAGCTGCGAGATCAAAAGCTTTCGCCATCTCTGCGGCGCGGAGCTCGATCACTTCCGCAGCGCAGCCGCCGCTGGAGGCGCACTGACGATCGCCTGCACGCAGCAGGCCGCGCAATTCACTGAGGAGGCCGGCGAACGGCCTGATGCGATCAGCTTCGTCAACATCCGCGAAACCGCCGGCTGGTCTCGCGACGGCGCGCGTGCCGGCGCGAAAATGGCTGCCCTGCTCGCATCCGCCTCCATCCCGGCCCCGGACTATCCGCTCGTCACCTTGTCGAGCGAGGGCGTGGTCCTGATCTACGGGCGCGATGAGGCCGCGATCGAAGCCGGCCGCCTGCTTGCCGATCACCTCGACGTCACGGTGATGCTGAAGCAGTTCGACGAGATGATGCCGTCCGCCGCAACGGTCTTCCCGATCGTGCAGGGCACGATCCGCTCCGCAAAGGGACATTTCGGCGCTTTCGAACTTGCGATCGACGATTATGCGCGTCCCCGCCCCTCCTCGCGTGATCGCTTCGTGCTGGACGCACCGCGAAGCGGGGTCACCTCGCGCTGCGATATCGTGCTCGACCTTTCCGGCGGGATGCCGTTGTTTCCTGCCCACGAGCTACGCGACGGCTATCTGCGCGCAGATCCGAACGATCCCGCCGCCGTGCTCCGCGCCGTGCTGACCGCGCGAGACCTCGTCGGCAGCTTCGACAAGCCGAAATATGTCGACGTTACGCCCGCTCTTTGCGCCCATTCGCGCTCGAAGCGCACGGGCTGCCATCGCTGCCTCGATCTCTGCCCAACCGGGGCGATCACGCCCGTCGGCGATCATGTCGCAATTGATCCGAACATCTGCGCGGGCTGCGGCCAATGCGCCGCCGCCTGCCCGACCGGCGCGGCATCTTATGCACTGCCGCCCGCCGATACGCAGCTTCAAAGAATTCGTGCCATGCTGCTCACCTACCGCGAGAACGATGGCGCCAACGCGGTGTTGCTCTTTCATGACAGCCCGCACGGCACGCCTCTGATCGATGCCCTGGCGCGTCATGGCGACGGCTTGCCGGCGAACGTGCTTCCCTTCGCCGTCAACGAGATCACGCAGCTCGGGCTGGAGGCGGTCGTCGGCGCCTTTGCCTATGGCGTATCGGCGGTACGGTTCCTGCTGCGCGCAAAGCCGCGCCACGATGTGACCGGACTGTCGCAGACGATCGCCATGGCTGAAGCGATCCTTGGCGGCCTCGGCTTTGAGGGCCACCGCGTCACCACCATCGAAACGGATGATCCCGACGCGCTCGGCGAGCATTTGGCTGCTATCGGCACGCTCGCGGCCGTCGCTGCGCCCGCGACCTTCAAGACCGTCGGCAAGCGGCGCGACCTTTTGCGGTTCGGGCTCAGCGAGTTGCATCGCCTGGCGCCGAAACCGGTCGACGTGATCGCCCTGCCGCAGGGTGCGCCTGTGGGCGCAATCAGCGTCGATACCAGCGGCTGTACCCTATGCCTCTCTTGCGTCTCGGCCTGCCCGACCGGCGCGCTTCGCGACGATCCCGAGCGGCCAGTGCTGAAGTTCGTCGAGGACGCCTGCGTGCAATGCGGCTTGTGCCAGAGCACCTGTCCGGAAAAAGTCATCAGCCTCAAGCCGCAGATCGATTTCCGCGCGGCCCGTGCCTCCGCCGTGATTATCAAGGAAGAGGAGCCCGCACTCTGCGTCCGCTGCGGCACGGCCTTCGGCGTCAAGAGCACGATCGACCGCATCGCCGCCAAGCTCGAAGGCCGGCATTGGATGTATCCGGCGGGTGACAAGCGGATCGCGGCACTCCGGATGTGCGCTGACTGCCGCGTCATCGTCATGAGCGAACAGCAATTCGATCCCTTCAAGGGCGTGCCGGAACGAACGCCACCGCGAACGACGGATGACTATCTCCGCCAGCGCGATGGCAAGGACTAGACGAAGCGGATATCTTGGCGGGGTCGGAAGCGGCAATTATCGCGACGTTGCGCGGCCCAAGAAGTCGGTCAAAGCACGGCGGTCCTCGGCCGAGCCGATGCGCTGCTCCGGCATCTTGGTGCCGGGGGTGTAGGCATTCGGCCCGATCTCGAACAGCTTTGCGACCGTCTCCGGCGTCCAGACGATGTCCATCGTCTTCAGCGCTTCGGAGAAACGATAGCCCGGCAGCGAAGCGATCTTGCGGCCGTATAATCCCGCAAGCGTCGGGCCCGCACGCTGAACCTCCTTGTCCGACAGCGTGTGACAGGCAACACATGCCCGAAATACATCGGCGCCAGGATCGCCGGCATAGGCGGCGAGCGGATCGGCCGGCGTTCCCAAGAGGTTCGAACCAATGGGATCGCCGGTGCGCGCATTCCAGCGCCTGATCTTGCCGTCCGCGCCACCCGTCATCAGTGTCTCTCGATCCGGAAGGAAGGCGACCGACCATACCGGCAAGCCGGACACGACCAGCGTTCGTAGCAGGCTGCGCGACTTGCGATCGATGATCGCCACCGTGCCGCCGATGGCGGCCGCAGCAATCAACGTGCCGTCTCCCGATATCGTCAAGGCCACCACGGGTGTGGGACCGGCCGCAACTTCGCCGCTGACCTTGCCGTCGGTGGTTAGCATCCGCAGCGTGCCATCGACCGCGCCCGTGACGATTTCACCATCCGGCGCCACAGCCACCGCGTTGAGCGGCGCCGGCAACGTTACGACTTCAGGCTGGCCATCCGGCAAACGCCAGATGCGCAACGTGAGATCGTAGCCGACGCTGAGGAGCGACCTGCCGTCCGGCGTGAAAGCGACACCGTTGACGTTCTGCGAATGACCTTCGAGCACGCGCGACGCGCCGTCCGACAGCGACCAGAGTCGCACCGTCCGATCCCATGAACCGGATGCGAGAAGCGCACCATCGGGAGAAACCGCAAGCGCGACGATTGGACCTCCATGTCCCTCGAACACCCGATCCGGCCGCTGCCGGCCCGCCGTCCATACCGCAATCCGTGCATCGGCGCCGGCCGTGACCAAGCGGCCTCCGCTCAGAAAGGCGACAGCATTGACGGCGTCAGCATGATACCGCAGCACTTGCTCTGCCGTATCCGTCTTCAAAGACCAGCGAATGGCGGCTGTATCGAAGCTTCCGGACAAGATGCCGTTCCCATCGGGGGAAATAGCGAGGGCCCGTACGGGGCCGCCATGTCCCACCATGTCGGCGTGCACGGATGATACCGCGAAAATGGCCCACAGGGCCGCGGCGCCACGCGCGCAGAAAGGTAACCTCATTGACCCTCACCGGCCCTGGTCACATTCACGCCCTCAAGATTGCCAGAAGAGCCACTGGAGATGAATATCCGAACCGATCTACTTGGCTGGTGCCCTCATGCTCTTGGACGATCCTTCCGGCGCGGCCTGCATTCCAGGCGGACTCTGACCTTGGGGACTTTCGGCGGGCGCACCACCCGACCCCGTATTGATTGGACCCGTCCAACCTTGCGGCTGTGCTTGGCCCTTCTCCTCGGGACGGGTTTGCGCCCCAGATGAGTTGGTTTGCGCGGGTTGGGCGGAGGCACTCTCGAAGAGGCAAAGTGCTGCGAAGCACAAAATCGCTGTCGCCAATTTCACGTCGGATCCTCCGATGCGCGTACTAAACGGGGTGACACTGCATTCCGTTCCGGAGTGCGCGTCGCAACAGGCTAACCTTGCGCATCCCGCTTGAATGCCGGTGGTCCGGACACTAATCTTTGTTTGGTCACGTCAAGGATGACGGCATGCAGGGGCGAACGCGGCCATTTCTGCAGATGCTGGCGCGACTGCGCGCTTTGCGTGCGCTTGATGGATCGCGATACTCCGATTCCCGAGACGCCTCGCCGTTCCTGATCCTCATTGCCGTCGTGCTTGCGCTTCTTCTTGCGATTTTGGAAATCGATCTGAATCGTGCCGCACTTCAGTCTCTTGGCTTGATGGGTGATGCGTTTTCCGTCGATCCCATGTTCAAGAGCCCGTAGGCCGCCTGTGCCTTGATGCAATCAACGAGTTTGCTCGCGGCAAGCCGTGTCGTATAATTGGCTTGACGGTTCGATCGAAGGAGGCTGCGGATGAAGGCTTTTCTTCTTGGCTGCGTCGCGGCCGTGGTGATCGCGATTGCGGGGATGGAGATATTGAATCGAGTCCAGGAGCCCGTCGCGCAAGCGTTTGCTACGACCGGGGTACGCCTCTGAGACCACAAATCTCAGGACCGCGAATTGGTCCTGGATCGCGGGCGGCTCCGATGCGACTCTGACGCAAAGGGCGACGCGAGCTTCTTCCGTCCCCGCCTGCCAATCCCTACGTCTCAATTCGGCGGTTTGGATGATCTCGGCCCGAAGCGCCGAAACTCCGACCTCGCGGCGCCTCTATGGGCCGCGGGTTCGTGTCAAAGATCTTGGCGGCTGTGAAGTACTTTACATCCCTGTGTCCGTGGTCGAGTCTTGAATGGCGAAGGCTTCTCACTTTGAAGGAGGCAGCCGATGTTCGCGACAATCAAATGGAACTCCCGAAATAAGGCTCGCGAATGGGTGATGATGGCTGGCATGCTTGTCGTCCAACTCAGCGGCCGCAATGCGACACGACGGAAGGCTGAAAGCAAACCAAGGCAGCCGCTCTGGAAACAATTCGACGACAGCCACCGTTGGGACTCAATCGCGGAAGAATGGGTCCCCAAGCGTGATCAGTGATCGCAGATTCATGCATCCTGCTGACTGAATTCCTACGCTCTCATTGGACAAGTTCATCGATGCCCAATGGTGGGGAGTACCGATTTCAGGCGCTTCTGAAAGAATGCGAGAATCTCGTCCCGGGCTGCGAGAGTGAGCTGACCCGACTCATCGACAAGATGAACTGTGACGACGCTATGAGGCGTCTTGACGAACTGCTCGAAGAACGGTGGCTTGGGCCCGGTATTCGCGGCCGTGTCAGGCAAAACGCGACCAATGAAGCGATCGCCGAGCGCGGACTGGTAGGCGGCAAACCGTTCGGCGCGGCAAAATGAATCGCCCGCAAACCGGTAGGCAAGGACGGTCAGATCTTCGCGTTCCAGCCTTGAACGGACTCGCGCCAGTTCGTCAGCGGAGCTCTCGATGCCTGCGGGATTGTCCAACGGGAGCGACGGCTGGGACAAGACAGGAGCCAGCAGTACCGGCTCCAGCATCATGTTCAGCGCGAAGTTGCCGGTAAAGCACATGCCGATAGCACCGACGCCCGGCCCGCCACTCTCGCCGTGGGCCAGCCTCGCGAGCGCCCGCAACCAGTTGGATACAGGGCTCGATGATCCGCCCCCGAGCGCTCGAAATTCAGCGGTGACGCACGCGCGCCGAAAAACGCCGGACGCAGTTTCGGCGTCGGGAACATCGCCATCCTTTCCGAAAAGCGACGGCATGTAGACGCGGAAGCCGGCGTCGCGCACCCAGCGAGCGAAACGCGCGACGTGCGGGCTAATGCCTGGCATCTCGGTCATGACGATGACAGCGGGTCCTTGGCCCGCAACGTAGACCGGCTTTGCCGCGCCCTCCAACGCGAGGAGCCGCTGCTCGAAATCGGATAGATCGTCAGGCTTCAGCAGCGCATCGCTCATGTTGTCCTCCGGAAAAAGTTGCGCAAACGGTATTTCCCGGGCATTCATTTCGACAAGTGTCAAAAGTGACATTAATCGGGGCTATTTTGCCATGCCGCTTATTGATGTTCTGGTCCTGGAAGGAGCTTCTGCGGCCAGCGTCGCCATCACCATCGAATTGATCGATGTGGCCAACGGCATTCGTGCAAGGGCCGGACGACCGCCCTGCTTTGACTTCAGAATTTCCGGCTCCGGGGCAAGATGGGCAACGCAGCTCGCAAGGCTGCCCGCGAAGGGAGGCGCCAATAGACCCGCAGACGTGGTGATCGTGCCTGGGCTGGCCTGGATGGATGAGCAACTCGTTCGCGAAGGATTGCAGCGACGTGATGCCGAAATGGCAAGGAAGGCTCTACATGCGGCCTTTCAATCCGGAGCTGAAATCGCCAGCTCCTGCTCGGCCGTATTTCTGGTTGCGAGCGCCGGGCTGCTGGATGCCCGCCGCGCAACCACGACTTGGTGGCTCGCACCCTTGTTTCGGCAGCTGTTTCCAAGGGTGACGCTCGACACGGATACGATGGTGTTGACCGACGGGCGCCTAACAACGGCCGGTGCGGCGATGGCTCAACTGGACCTGATGCTTTCGATCATTGCCCGTCATGCAGGACCTGACCTCGCGGACAGCTGCGCGCAGTTTCTCCTGCTGGACAGGAGGCAATCGCAATCCCGCTATATGGCGCTATCCTTCCTCACCGCCGCGGACGAACGCATTTCATGCGCGGAGCGCTGGGCGCGGGCGCGACTGCATCGGACCTTTTCAATCTCCGAACTTGCAAAGGCCGCGGGACTGGGTGCGCGCACCTTTGCGCGCCGATGCGAGCGCGCCACCGGGCTTTCGCCGGTGAGATTTGTCCAGAGGTTGCGCGTCGATAAGGCAATGGAGCTTCTGGAAACCACTCGGCTCAGCCTCGATGACATCGCCGAGAAGGTTGGGTATGCCGACCCCTCTACGCTTCGCAAGCTCTTGCATCGGGAGAAGACACCCGGCGCGCGGGCCTCGCGTGCCGCGCGCAAGCGGGACAATGGCGCTGCGCCTTCCAGGACGCGTGCAGCCCGACGACCTGACCGACCGGCGGCGCCCAAACGCAAGCGAGCGCTGGATGTGTCGTAGTGACCGCTGCCGTCACGCTCTGCGCTGAGAGCCCCCGTTAGCGCGGCTTGAGGAGTTCGCGCGCGACGATCAGCTTCTGAACCTCGGTCGCCCCTTCGTAGATGCGAAGCGCGCGGACCTCGCGATACAGGCTCTCGACGATCTCGCCCTTGCGCACACCGCGACCGCCAAACATCTGCACCGCGCGGTCGACGACCCGTTGGGCGGTTTCGGTGGCGGCCAGTTTTGCCATTGCCGCTTCACGCGTGGTGGGAAGCTTCTGAACGTCGCGGCGCCACGCGGCACGATAGGTCAGTAGCGCCGCGGCATCTGTTTCAGTGGCCATGTCGCCGAGTGCGGCCTGGGTCAGTTGCAGGTCCGACAGCGTCGTTCCGAACATGCGCCGTGTCTGCGCGTGCAGTCGCGCCTCCTCCAGCGCGCGTCTGGCAAAACCCAGTGCCGCTGCGGCAACCGATGACCGGAAGATGTCGAGGGTCTGCATCGCAATCTTGAATCCGCCGCCGGACGGCCCGATGCGGCGGCTGATCGGAATGCGGCAGTTGTCCAGACGCAGCGTTGCAAGCGGATGCGGCGCGATGATGTCGATGCGCTCGGCCACGCTGAAGCCGGGATCATCCGGAAACACTGCGAAGGCGGAGATGCCGCGCGCGCCAGGCGCCTCCCCGGTTCGCGCGAACAGCGTGTAGATGTCGGCGATCCCGCCATTCGAGATCCAGGTCTTCTCGCCTTCCAGAACGTAGCTGTCGCCGTCCTCGCGCGCCGTGCACGTCATGGCCGCCACATCCGAGCCCGCCGCCTGCTCCGAAAGCGCAAAGGCAGCCAGCCATTCGCCAGAACGGACTTTCGGCAGCACGGCGTTTCGCAGTTCCGCCGAGCCGGCAAGCGCGATGGCGCCAGATCCGAGGCCTTGCATCGCAAAGGCGAAATCGGCGAGACCATCGGCATAGGCCAGCGTCTCGCGCGACAGGCAGATCGAGCGGGAATCGATGCTCGCCACGTCACCGTCCGGCGCCGCAACCGCGCAGTCGAGCAGTCCCGCCGCGCCGAGCGCGCGAACGAGCTTGCGGCAGGCGCCATCGACGTCGCTGTGGTCGGCCGCCTGAAGACCACCCTGCGTGACGAAGCGGTCGAGCGCCTCGCAAATTGCGCGATGACGCGGCTCGAAGAACGGCCAATCCAGCCAGTCGCGGGAGATTGTCTTTGCCAGTGAGCTCATCTGTCGCTCCACAAGGTCGGTTGCCTGCCGGCGGCCGGCATGTTCTGTGGCGTGCCTGCGTCAAATCCGCAATGCAATCGGCGCCCTCGAATTGCTTTAAGCATAAACTATTTCCCTCCCTGAAGACCTTGTCAAGGCGCCGGCGCACAGACGATTTCCGGTGCTTGCCTGGCGGCGCTGACGGGAAACACGGACCAATTTCGCCCCGGATCAGGGGACGCCCTGCTCTTCCGGTCCCTGCCTTGAATTTAGTTTTGGCACGAATTATTCTGTTGCGCATCGAATGAAATTGCATTCGCCTTCAACGCGCCATGAGGCTCAGGAGATCGATTTGGCACTCGCAAAGGAGTCCTCGCCGGCGTCCACCAGGAATGCGGCCGATGCGGAGGCCGAGTACAGGGCTCAGACGCGGCTCTGGCTCCGGCTGCTGGCCTGCACGACCCTGATCGAGGGGGAGTTGCGGCGCCGATTTCGCGAAGAATACGACTTTACGATGCCACGCTTCGACGTTCTCGCTCAACTCGATCGGGAGCCGAGCGGATTGGTGCTGGGGGAACTGCCCAAGCGCCTGATGGTTTCGGCCGGCAACCTGACGCCGATCGTCGATCGCCTGGTCGAGGATGGATATATCACGCGGACGCCGTCAAATCTGGACCGGCGCGTGCAGATCGTCTGCATGACGGTCGAGGGCCGAAAGACCTTCAGGCGGATGGCGAAGAGTCACGGCACCTGGCTCGCCGAATTGCTGGCCGAATTCCCGATCGACCGTCTCGACGGGCTCGTCGGCGCGCTCGACGACGTGAAGAGCGCCGTGAGGGACGCTCTGCAGCATCGCGAGCGGACGTGATGCTCAGCGCCGGACTCGAATGCCGGCGGCTTCGCGATCCCAAGTGTCCGTCGTCACACCGGCCTGTTGCAGCGCGCCCTTCTTGATCTTGCCGTTCTCCGTCAGCGGCATCTCGCTCACGATGCGGACATAGCGCGGGATTGCGAAATAGGCGATCTGCCCCTCGCAATGCCTGATGATGTCGGCGGGCTCCAGCCACTGCCCCTGCTCCAGCAAGATCGCGGCCGCAACCTCATCCTCGCCCAGTTCGGACGGCAGCGGGTAGATCGCGCATGCCGCGACCGCCGGATGGGCGAGGATGATCTGCTCGACCTCCCAGGAGGACACGTTCTCGCCGCGCCGGCGGATCGAATCCTTCATGCGATCAACGAAGCGATAATGTCCATCCACATCGCGGACGACGCGATCGCCGGAATGAAACCAGAGATTTCGCCACGCTTCGACCGTCTTCTCCGGCATGCCGAAATATCCGGTGGCGAACGCAAACGGCTCCTTGGCGCGCAGGACGAGTTCGCCAGCCTGTCCGTCAGGCAGTTCTGAATCGTCTTCGTCGACGATCCGGGCCTCGAAGCCTCCGGCCAGATATCCCATGGTCCCCGGACGGTCGGAGGGGATGGCGCCAGCGAACACGAAATTCGTCTCCGTCGACCCATAGCCGTCAACCAGCGGCACGCCGAACCGCTCGAGAAACGGCCGATGAATCTGCGGCGGCACGCCCCCACCCAAAGCGACGCGAACGCGATGAGCAGTATCGTCTTCCCTCCGAGGCTGGGCCAGGAGCATGGATGCCATGGCACCGAGCAGGTAACCCACGCTCGCATTGTGGGCGCGCGCGGCGGCCCAGAAGCCTGAAGCGGAGAATTTCTGCTCGAGCACATAAGTGCATCCGTTCAGCATGGCCTGATAGAAGGCATTGAGCGCGTTGGTGTGGAACAACGGCAAGGTCGTGAACAGCACGTCGCCCTCGCGAATGCCGAGTGCCCGCGCCGAGCAGATGCCCCACCAGAACAGCTGCGCTTGCGGGCAGCACACGCCCTTGGCCGGCCCCGTGGTGCCGGAGGTGTAGAGGATGGCAACGGTGTCCCCTGGGCGCACGGCACTAGCCGGCGCCGCGGATGCGAGCGCGGGCAACGGCACCGCTGCGATCCGTGGCGCCTCCGCGACCTGGTCGATTGTCCATACGACCGGCGGCAGAGCGGCCTCGGTGCCAACGGTCTCGATTGCGGCGAGAAACCCGGCTTCGGCGACGAGGAGCGCAGGACGCGAGTTGCGGAAGATATGCGCGAGCTGGAGCCCCCGCAGCGCCGTGTTGATCGGCACCGTGATAGCCCCAAGCCAGGCACAGCCGAGATAGACTTGAAGAAACTCCGGCCGGTTCGAGCACATCAACGCGACCCGGTCACCCGGTTTGATGCCGGCCTCGATCAACGTCTGCGCCGATGCAGCCGCTATCGCCGCCGTTTGCGCATAGGTCCAGCGCGTCTGCCCCGCAACCAGCAGAACGCGATCGCCATAGCGCTCCGCCTGCCGGGCGAGGATGGTCGCGAGCACGCGGTCGCAAGGTGGAAACAGCTCGACCGCACGCGCCCAGGTCGGGCCTTCCTGCTGCCGCCCGGCGGCGTCATCCCGCATGCAATGCTCCGTCAAATCCGGCTCGACCAGGCCCGCCCGACGTCAAGGCAGGAGCTTGTACTTCCCGTCCTCGATCTGAACGAGGACGCGCGAACGTGCATCGACGCCGTGCCGATCCGCCGGCGTGAAATTGTAGATTGCCTGCGTGCCGACGACTTCCTTGGTGGTGAACAACGCCTGGCGCAGCGCGTTGCGGAATTCCGGCGAGCCCGGCTTGGCACCGGTCGCCAACGCGCGCTTGGCTGCGTCGACGAAGACCATCCAGCCATCGAACGAGTAGGAGGAGAACCCGTCGGTCGGCTGCTCGCCGTTCGCCTTCTCGTAAGCCGCCCGGTAGGCCAAGGCGACCTTCTGAATCGGATTGCTCGACGGAAGCTGTTCGGCCGCGATCACCGGCCCTGTGGGGCAGATGATGCCGTTGGCGGTCTTGCCGGCGAGGCGAAGGAAATCGGCGCTAATCATCCCGTTGTTGCCGTAGAGCGGCCCCTTGTATCCGCGCTCGGACAAGGCGATGGCGGGCAGCGCACCCGGCGTTCCGGTGCCGCCGAGCATGATGGCGTCGGGGCGGGCCGCAAGCGCGCGCAGCACCTGCGCGGTCACCGACGAGTCGGATCTGGCGTAGCGTTCGTTGGCAATGACCTTGATATCGGCTGCCTTGGCGCTCTGCGACAGCGAGTCATACAGGAGATCGCCGAGCGCATCCGAAAACCCGATGAACGCGACTGTCTTCAAGCCGCGCGCCTTCATGTGATCAACGACGCCCTGGACCAGGAGCGGCATCGGCTGCGGGGTCTGCACGACCCAGGGGCCGCCCTCGCCAGCCGGAACCGATGCGATCGGAGAGACAGCGATCATCGGCACTTTCATCTCGATCGCGGCGGTGGCCATCGCCAGCGTCTGCGGCGCCCCCGACGTCCCCATCAGGATGTCGACCTTCTCCTGCTCGACGAGCTTGCGGGCGTTGCGCGCCGAGGCGGTGGCATCGGAGGCGTCGTCGAGCTGGATGAGACGCACCTTCTCGCCGCCGATCTCGCCGACATAAGTCTCTCCCGCGGCGATACCCTTCGCGTTCGGAATGCCGATCGAGGATACCGGCCCGCTGAGACCGGTGACGAAGCCGACGAGGATGTCGGCTCGCGCTCCCTGAGGGACGGCCAAAAGCAGCAGCGCGGAGCCGAGCAGTGATTTCATCGAGATCATGGCACCTGTCTTTCGTTTCGTGTGTATCGATGTCGGGCAGGCGCCATGCGCGTTTCACGTCGAGGAGACCAGCGCGATCACGCGCAGCGGACTGCCCGAACCGTTTTTGATCTTCAGCGGAGAGGCCACGATGATCGCCCCAGTGGCGGGGAGCTGATCCAGGTTACACAGGCACTGCAGGCCGTAGCGGCCCGCGCCGTGGAGAAAGTGATGCGCGGGATAAGGCGGCTCGAAATGCCCGGCCTGTCCTGCATCGGTGCCGATCGTCTCGGTGCCGAATCCGATGATGCCACGCTCCTCCACCAGCCATTTCATCACCGCCGGATTCGGGCCCGGCGTGTGAGCGCCGTCATCCCGGAGGTTGGAATATTCGCGCCACCCCTTCTTCGACCAGTCGGTCCGCAGCAGCACCCAGTGCCGGGAAGGGATCCGTCCGTGCTGGGCCTCCCAGGCCTCGACGATCGGCACCGTGAGCACGAAGTCCGGATCCTGCGCCGCCTGCGCGGAGCAGTCGATGACGCAGGCGGGCGCGATCATGTCCTTGGCCGGCATGGTATCGACCGCATTGTTGGCGAGATCCTTGCCGGTGAACCAGTGAATCGGCGCGTCGAAATGCGTGCCGGTATGCTCACCGAAGGTCACATTATTCCAGTACCAGGCCGGACCGCGCGAATCATAACGTGAAATCTCCTGGATGCGCACCGGTGCCGCCTGGCCGAATTCGGGCGGCAACACGATCACCGGAAAGTCGGGGCTGAGCGTGAAGCTCAGATCAATGACGCGCACCGCGTCCGAAGCGATCGCACCCGCCAGTTCAAGAAGAGCCCTGCCTTGCATCGTCGCGTCCTCCAGCTTGATCGAATTGGCCGTTCAGCGGTTGAGCTCGCGCTCGAGTGCTTTTGGATTGGCCGCAAGGCGCTGCCGGATCTCCTCTGCGACGTCTCCGACATACATCTCTTCAAGTCCGCCCCTGAGCCCGGCGACGACCGCCTGCGCGACGGCGCGCGGCGCCACCTTCGGCGGCGGCACGGTCTGAAACCACTCGGTGTCGACTGGCCCCGTGAAGACGTTCATCAACTTGACGCCGCCGGGCCGGAGTTCGGCGCGAAGACAATGCGAAAGCGACAGGCACGCGGCCTGCGAGGCGGAGTAAGCGCCGAAGGCGGGCCAGTTCGCCAACGCATGGACGGAGAGGATGTTGACCCAGGCGACGCTGTTGTTGATGCCGTCCGCGCCCCGCATCCGCATGACGGGCCCGAAGGCCTGCGCGAGATTGATGAAGCCGAGATAGGCCTGGTCGATCTCGTCGCGTGCAATGCTGGTGCCCTTGCGGTCCAATAGGCCACCGGGCCTCACATACTCCGTCGTATTCACGAGAATGTCGACCTTGCCGCCGATGTCGGCGGCGAGATCGCCGGCTGACTTTTCATCAGCGGCGTCGAGGGGCACGAGTTCGATGCCGTCCTGCCCTCGCAACAGCTCTTCGCCGGCAAACGGCCGCCACGGCTCCGCGATGCCGACGAACACCGTCTTCGTCCCCGCGCCCTTCAACGCCAAGGCAGCTTCCCGGCCGATAGCGCTGCGGCCGTTGGTCACGAGCACGCGTCGAAACTTGGGATCGGCGGTCATTTCACGCCACTGCCTGTCGTCAGCCATGTTGGGGGTCTCCCCTTCGGGTCGGGCAAAGGCCACCGCCTGACCGCTCTTGTCGAGCTGGAACGACATGCGGACGGGCGCGCCTTCGATACAGTCGGCATGCAGATGCGCCACGATGGTCGGCCCGCAATCCATCTTGACGAGGCCGACGCGCCAGGGTGCCTGCTCGCGGAAATAGACGTCGCTCGGCACGCGCGCAGTGGTTTCGGCAAGCAGCAAGCCGCGAGCCGGCGCGTCGACGAAAGCGAGCGCAGCCGACAGGCATGAGGGGCACGCCTCTCGCGCCGGATAGGTGAAGGTGCCGCAGCCCTGGCAGCGCTGGAGCATGAAGCGCCCTTCGGCGGCGGCGCGCGTGAAGCCCTGCGACGTCCTGCTGCGCGCGCGCGGCGGCGCAGTCGGCAGGCGCGTCCGCAGCAGCGGATTCTTGCGCCGTGGCGGTTCGATCGGATCGATCATCGCGAAGACCCGGCAAAGATCGCGGCGCCGGAGGCAAGTCCGCGATCATAGTTGATCATACCGAAGCCCGAGGCCAGGCCGAGGCTTGCATCCCTGACCTGTGTCGGGCCCGCAACTCCCAGAACCTGCCGCAGCCCTTCGACGAGACCGAGATAGGCGCCGGCTGCTCCGGCCTGTCCGACCGAGAGTTGTCCGCCGGATGTGTTGTGCGGAAAGTCCCCGTCGATGGTGAGATCGTGCTGGCGCACGAACTCGGCTCCCTCGCCCTTCCCGCAGAAGCCGAGATCCTCGAACTGCATCATCGAGATGACGGGATAATCGTCGTAGGTCTGGACGATGTCCAGATCGTCGGGCTCGACGCCAGCCATTGCATAGAGCTCATCGACATCCATCGCCCAACCGCCACGAACCTGCATCGGATCATCGGCAAAGGCATTGTGACGCTCGATCGTCGACAACAGCCTTGCCGCCGGCAGCCGCAGCGAGGCGGCCGTATCCTCCCGCATCACGAGGAAGGCCTCGGCGCCGGCGCAAGGCATCACGCAGTCGAACAGATGAATGGGATCGGAGATGGGGCGCGCCGCCAAATACTGCTCGATCGACAATGGCGTCTTCATCAGCGCGTACGGATTGCGCAAGGCGTTGGCGCGTTGGGCGACCGCAATCCTGCCGACGTCCTCACGCGTGACTCCGAAACGCCGCATGTAGTTGCGCGCAATGAGAGCGAAACTCGAATTCGCGCCACCCGCGCCGTAAGGATAGACTGCATCCTGATTGAAGCGGGAGAAATTCTCGAGCGTCAAGCGGAAGGAATCGACGTGGTTGGTGTCGCCGGCGATGCACGCCACGATGTCGGCATCGCGCGCCTGAACCGCGCGCGCCGCCTTTCGCAGCGCGGCGATGGCGCTGGCGCCACCGAGCGGAATCGTATCCAACCATCGCACGCAGAGTCCGAAATGCTGGGTCAGGCCGATGCCGCTGTCCGTGCCCATGGTGAAACTGGAGACGCACAGACCATCGATATCGGCGACCTTGATGCCGGACTCGACGACGAGCGAGCGCAAGGCGCGACCTATCCACCACTGCGCGCTTTCGATGGAGTAGCGCACATAGGGTATCGTGACGGGAGCTGCCATCACGATGCCGTCATAGGGTACGCGCAACGAATTCGTCACCGGCCGCCTGTCCTGTCCATCCGCCTCAGACCACCGTCAACTTCACATCGATATTGCCGCGTGTCGCGTTCGAGTAGGGACAGCGTTCGTGCGCGCCCGCAACGATGGCTTCCGCCACCGAAGTCTCGACACCGGGCAGCCTGACCTTCAGCTCGACGGCGAGCGCATAACCAACCGGCACGGGCCCCATCGCGACCTTCGCCGTCACCGAAGGCTCCGCGACCGGCACGACCTTCCTGGTCCGCGCCACGAGCTTGACCGCGCCAAGAAAGCACGCGGCATAGCCGGCGGCAAAGAGCTGCTCGGGATTCGTGCCCTCGCCTCCGGGACCGCCCAGCGCTGTCGGCAATGACAGCGACACCGATAGCAATCCGTCGGAGCTCGCTGCCTTGCCGTCGCGGCCTCCGGTGGCCGTGACTTCGGTTTCGTATAGGATCTTCTCAGGCATCATCATGTCGTCTTCTCCAAACGCTGCAGCGGGCCCTAACGTCGGTTGCGCGCGAGCATCGCGCGGAAATCGTCACGAGCAAGCGCGCTGGCGCGCTTGAAGCTCGGCCCGCGGCTCGGCTCGGTACCATTGAGGCGCCTGAGCTGCACCCACATCTCGGCGCTCTTCAGCGCCACCGCGGCGCAGTTGACCACCGGGGCGTGCCCAACCTTGAGACCATGCTCCCGGCCGATCAGCAGGCCCGGCAGCACGCCGGCGGGAATCACGACATCGGCACCGCGCTCGACGAGCGGCAGCGCGCAGGCGACGAAATCCTCGATCATGCGGGCGTGCGCGGCCTGATTGCCTGCGAAGGCATCGGCGAAATCCTCGGGCTTGTAGTCGAGGCCCGTCACGTGAACGACGCGATCGCCGAGGCCATAACGCTCGGCCTGCTCGTAGTGCCAGACCTCGAAGACGGTATCGAGCGTAACGAGGCCGAGCCGCCGACCAAGCTGCGAGGCGGCAAGCAGCGTCGCCTCACCGGTCCCGATCACGGGAATATCGAGCGTCGCGCGAAGCTCGTACAGACCGGGATCCTGGAAGTGGCCCATGACAAATGCATCGAAGCCTTGCTCCTCCGCTGCGATGCCATTGTCGATCGCCTGCACGGCGCAGCGCAGTTCAGCAAGACGTCCGAACTCCCGATCCGGCGGCGAGACGCCCTCGACATGGACCGTCGTGCCCGGCGCGGCGATGTTGTTGAGATACTCGGACAGCAGCGCCATGTACGGCGCGTTCAGGCTCGCATCAACGAAGCTCTGCCAGAAGATGCGCATCGTCCTTCTCCTCGAGCGGGTATGGGAGGATCGGTCGCCGGACTGTCGATGCGAATATTTCAATCATAAACTAATTGGCGCGTCAAATGTGTGCGGCGCATCGAAGTGAGCGTCCCGAGGCGCCACGACCGGCGCGCCCATTTCGCGCGGACAGAAAGCGCGAGATTTGGCTGCCGGTGCCGGAATTGTATGCAACAGCATTTTTTTGAAGACAGCCGCCCCATGCTGTTGACGCCTCCGCGGAATATACTTTAGGCTTTAAGTAATACTTCGCCGCCCGGCGCTGGCGGCGTAACAATAGTGTTGCAGGGCACGTTCTTGAGAGACTCGATCGTGTGGACAGTCTTCGAACCTGAACGACGCACGGCAGAGCGCGGCAGCGCTAACCTGCAGCGGCCAGCCCGGGCATGATTGTGCTGCCCGCAAGGCAAGGTCTTTTCAGTCGCGCCGACATTCGGCGCTGCAGCATCGCTTTCGATCCATTCGTTCGAAGTTCGGGCTCGGGCCCGGCAGCATCCAGTCACTCACATTCCCATCGAAGCAGGAGAAGGCAATGCGCAAGACCGTGAGCTTACTTGCACTTGTGGCTGGAATCGTCGTCGCACCGGCCGCGCAGGCCGACATCACCATCGGCTTTGTCACCTCGCTGAGTGGCAACGGCTCCTCGATCGGGATCCCCTACGGGCGCGGCATCAACGCGGCCTACGAATACAGGAAGTCGGTCAATGGCGAGACCATTCGCCTGATCCAGCTCGACGACGGCTCCGATCCGTCGGCGGCGACGCGCAACGCGCGCAAGCTGGTGGAAGAAGAGAAAGTGGACCTGCTGATCGGCACCGCAACCGCGCCATCGACGATCGCCATGGCGGCAGTGGCGAGCGAATTGAAGGTGCCGATGATCGCGGTCTCGCCGATCGTCAAGCTGCCCGATACGCCGGAGCAGTGGGTGGTCTCGGTACCGCAGCCGGCGTCGCTGCTCGTCAAGATCATCGCCGATCGCATGAAGCGCGATAGCAAGAAGAATATCGGCTATATCGGCTTCTCGGATGCATGGGGCGACCTCGTCTACAACGGCGCCAAGGCTGCCGAGGCGACCGACGACCTCAAGATCCAGACCAACGAGCGCTATGCCCGCACCGACACTTCGGTCACCGCGCAGATCCTCAAGGTAATGGCTGCGCGGCCCGACGCCGTGCTGATCGGAGGCTCTGGCACGCAAGGCGCGCTCCCCCTCCTCAGCCTTGCCGAGCGTGGCTTCAAGGGCAACACCTACGGCACGGTGGCGCTGGTCAATCCGGACTTCGTCAACGTGGGCGGCAAGGCGGCGGACGGAATTCAAGTCTCGGCCGGGCCCGTGATCGTCGCCGAACAGCTGCCCGACGAGCACTTCGCCAAGAAGATCGCGCTGGATTTCCGCAGCGTCTACCAGAAGACCCACAACATTCCGACCACGGACGGTTTCTCGGCCTATTCCTTCGACGCCTGGCTGATCTTCGCCAACGCGGCCGAGCGGGCGCTCAAGACCGAGAAACCCGGCACGGCCGAATTCCGCGCTGCCCTACGTGACGCGATCCTCAGCACCAAGGAGCTTCCGGGCGTGCATGCCGTCTACAACTTCAAGCCGGGCGCTGTGACTGGTGTCGACGAGCGCTCCCTCGTCGTCGTTCGCCTCACCGGCGGCGCTTGGAAGTACGCGCCGTAAAGAAGGATCAAGGGGGCGGACAACTGGAAGGGGGATAGCGTCTCAATGACGAGCGATATCGCGGCCATACTTGCGATCGATGGTATCGCCACCGGCGCGGTCTATGCGCTCGTGGCGATCGGGACCGTGCTCATATTCACGGTGACGCGGGTCATCTTCGTCCCCTTTGGCGACATCGCGGCGTTCACTGCGCTGACGCTCGCGGCCCTCGATGCGAAGCGCTTTCCGGGGACGGGCGCGCTGGTCGTGGCGCTGGCCTGCCTCGCAACCTTGATCGAGATCGTTTCGTTGACGCGCTCCGGCGAGCTTCGCCTCGCCCCGCGCGCCCTGCTCTTCTATCTCGTACTCCCCTTGGCTGTGGTCGGTAGCGCCTGGCTTGCCATGCGCCTCGACCCGCCCCTCGCCGTCAGGCTCGTGCTCGCACTGATGCTGATCACGCCGATCTCTCCGCTGCTCGACCGCATCGTCTTCCGCCCGATAGCCGACGGCACGGTGCTGCTGCTGCTGACGGTGTCGGTGGCCCTGCATTTTGCGCTGGTGGGACTGGGCCTGTTGTTCTTCGGCCCCGAAGGTGTCCGCACCGAGCCGCTGACCTCGCTCTCGATGGAGCTCGCCGGTGTCCTGATCTCGGGCCAGACCATGCTGATCGTCATCGCAGCGCTCGTGTTCAGTGGCCTGCTCTATCTGTTCTTCGACTTCTCGCTGGTCGGCAAGTCCCTCCGCGCCACTGCCGTGAACCGGACCGGATCGCGGCTGATGGGAATACGACCGGCACGTGCCGGCACGATCGCCTATCTGCTCGGCTCTCTCATGGCCGGCGTATCCGGCATCCTGATCGCGCCCGTCAACACGGTGTTCTACGATTCCGGCTTCCTGATCGGCCTCAAGGCGTTCGTCGGCGCCATCATCGGTAGCATGACGAGCTATCCGGGCGCGGCGATCGGCGCCGTCGGCGTCGGCATCCTCGAAAGCTTCGCATCCTTCGAGAGCAGCGCACTGAAGGACGTCATCGTGTTCTCGCTGCTGATCCCGGTCCTGATCTGGCGATCCCTCGCATCGCTGCATTCCGAGGAGGAGATCGAGGAATGACGCGCCTTCACGTTCAGATCGCCGCTGGCGCCGCCGTCCTGTGCCTCGCTGCGGCTCCCTTCGTCCTCGGCCCGTTCAGCATCACCTTAATGAACTACATCGGCATCTATTCGCTGGTCGCCATCGGGCTCGCGCTCCTCACCGGCGTCGGCGGCATCGTGTCGTTCGGACAGGCGGCATTCGTCGGGGTCGCGGCCTATGCCACCGCCTGGGTCTCGGCATTGAATGGCCATTCGCCCTGGCTCGGCCTGCTGTTCGGCGTGGCCTTGACCTGCGGCGTTGCGACCATTCTCGGTCTCGTCACGCTGCGGCTTCAGGGTCACTTCCTCTCGCTCAGCACCATGGCCTGGGGTCTGGCGATCGGCTTCCTGTTCGGCAATGTCGAGGGGCTCGGCCGGTTCAACGGCATCTCGTCGATCCCGCCGATCAGCTTCGGATCGTTCGCCCTCGTCTCCAGCGCGCAGATCTATTTCCTGATCTGGGGCATCGTGACCGCCATCCTCTTCCTCGGCTACAACCTGCTGGACTCCCGGCTCGGCCGCGCCATGCGCGCCCTGCGCGGCGGCAACACGCTGGTCGAAAGCCTCGGCATCAACGCGTTCCGGATCAAGCTCGTGACTTTCGTGATCGCGGCCTTCCTGGCCTCGCTCTCGGGATGGCTGTACGCCCATATGAGCCGTTTCATCAGCCCGGGTCCGTTCGATGCCGGCATGGGCATCGAATACCTGATGATGTCGATGGTCGGAGGTGCCGGCAGCCTTCTCGGCGGCGTCGTCGGCGCCGCCATCGTGACGCTGCTGAAGAACAGCGTGCAGGACTATCTGCCCTTGATCGCCAAGGGCGCCTCCGGACAGCTCGAGATCGTCGCCTTCTCGGCTCTCTTCATCCTGTTCCTGCAATGGGCCCGACAGGGCATCGTGCCATTCGTCGCGCGCTACCTGCCGAAACTGCAGCATGAGCGGCCGCGGCCGGCATCGCCCCTGCCCCGCCGTTCGCAACCGAAGCCCGGTGAGCTGCTCTTGAAGGTGGACGGCGCCGAGCGCCGGTTCGGCGGCCTGGTCGCCGTCAACAATGTCAGCTTCGAAGTACGCTCGGGTGAAATCCTCGCCGTGATCGGTCCGAACGGAGCCGGCAAGAGCACAATGTTCAATTGCCTGACCGGCGCGCTGCAGGTCAACAAGGGTGAGATCGTCTTTGCCGGACGCCCGATCACACGTGACGAGCAGTCGCGTATTGCCAAGGCCGGAGTCGCGCGCACGTTCCAGCACGTCAAGCTGCGGCCGCGCATGAGCCTTTTGGAGAACGTGATGCTCGGCACCTATGGCCGCACCAGCGCGGGTCTGCTCGCCGGCGCCTTTCGGCTCAATCGGCGCGAGGAAGCGAGCGCCCGTCATGAGGCGCTGATGCAGCTCGAACGCGTCGGTCTCGGCGAGAAGCCGTTCGAACTCGCCGGCAATCTGCCACTCGGAAATCAGCGCATCCTGGAGATCGCGCGCGCGCTTGCCGCAGACCCGACCCTCCTGGTGCTGGACGAGCCCGCCGCGGGCCTGCGCCGCCAGGAGAAGCTCAGGCTGGCTGAACTGCTGCGCTCGCTCCGGGCCGACCACCTGACCATCCTGATCGTCGAGCACGACATGGAGTTCGTGATGTCGCTGGTCGACCGCATAGTCGTGCTGGATTTCGGCTCGAAGCTCTGCGAGGGCGCGCCAGTTGCAATCCGCAGCGACGCTAGGGTGCAAGAGGCATATCTCGGAGGCATCGCGTGAGCTCGATGTTTTCCCTGTCGGACGTCACGGTCTGCTATGACAACGTCGAAGCGGTCCGCAACGTCTCGCTGTCGGTCGAGGAAGGACAAATCGTCACCGTCATCGGCCCGAACGGCGCCGGCAAGACCACGCTGCTGATGGCCGCGATCGGACTGCTCTCCTCGAGAGGCCGCATGGTCTTTCAGGGCAGCGATATCGGCAGGATGTCGGTCGAGGATCGCGTCGAACGCAGATTGTGCCTGGTACCGGAGAAGCGCGAGCTGTTTTCCGACATGTCGGTTGCCGACAATCTCCTGCTGGGCTCCTACAGCCTGCGCGACCGCTCAGGCGTCCAGAAGACGCTCGACGAGGTTTATGACCGCTTTCCCCGGCTGAAGGAGCGGCAGCGCCAGGCCGCCGGCACGCTCTCCGGCGGCGAGCGCCAGATGCTCGCACTCGGACGCGCGCTGATGGCAAGGCCCAAGCTGCTCATGCTGGACGAGCCGAGCCTCGGCCTTGCGCCCCTGATCGTGCGCGAGATCTTCCGCACCATCGCATCGCTCCGCGATCTCGGCGTGTCGATCCTGCTAGTCGAGCAGAACGCCCGCGCCGCACTGGAGACGGCCGACTACGGCTACGTTCTGGAGACCGGCGAGATCGTGCAGTCAGGACCCGCCAAGGATCTCATCCACGATCCCCGGCTGATCACGGCCTATCTCGGCGGACATTAGCGGCGGCCGGCATCAGGCGCGGCGGAGCTCTTGGGGCGCCGCACAACAAAAAGTCGAAAAACAACCCCATGCACAGTAGCCGGTGATCACGATATCAATGGCTTAGCAGACTGACGCAGCAGATTCTGATTTTTCGAAAATGAAATTGACGCGTCGGGCAAAACAGTGGCACAATGTCATCATCGCGGGCCTGCCGAACCACGCTGATCTTGTTGTGATGTCGGCTATCGGCGGTAGAGCGGATGGCGTGCAGCCGATCTAAGGACCGAACGGGCGAACTGCCACCGGTTGATGTTGAGGCGATTGCCGACGGCGCGAACCAAAAGGCCCCAGCTCCGGGCAATGGGACGAGCTGAGGCCTCTGCCTCTAAAAAATGGCCCCAGCTCGCGGGGATATTGGGGGGCATTGAAGCTGGGGCCAATCGGGGTCGCCCTTGGTGAAGGGCACCGGGAAGACTCGCCAATTGCGCGAACGTTCCTGTCCTAACCAAAAGGTATAAGCTCGGAGCAGCAAGTAAGGGCCGCTGGACATCTAAATGAGATGCCGCCAACTGAGACGGCCTAAAAAGCTCCCTGCCCACCGTGGAATTGGAATGGACGGGGAGTGCGAGCGCGACGGGCGGCCGTCGCTATCTCATGCTAAGAGTAGTGTGTGACAGTCATGCAAATGCACTCTCGTCACTCGCGGATCGCCTTAATGGAGGGTTGAATTGTAAGACGGTAGGCGACAAGCGCACTACCATCAAACCTCTCTAAAACCTCGCCGCAAGCAGGGCAACGATATTCCCCTTTTGTGCCAGGCGCGGTCGCCAACTCGAGACGCCGAAAACCCGCCCCGCACTCAGAGCACGTCACATCGCCCTTTTTCATAAGCTCCCCCGTAAAACCCCGGTGCGGCTTCATAACATGAGTTAAGGCAGAACTGAGGACGACTTACCCGCCAAGCAACAGCACGATCGCCGCCAAAACAATTGCTAATCCGATCGCTGGGACGATAATGGCTTGGCGCCTCATAGGGCCGGAACTTAGCAGCCACCGTGGTGCTTTGATAGCTAAGTATGTGAAGGCGTTCTGGACTCGTTCCGAGCATCAAATTCCTTGATCTGTCGCCCGAAAGGTAGCTTGCGGAATTTATTGGGACTCCGCGGGATTCACATTAGGACACAAGAGCTTAAATACGGGCACGAGCGGCAGTCGATTGGCGTACTATCCAAATCCAGCGTGTTACCGCCCGTCGCTCCGTCGGTCCTCCCAGTCCTCCCACTCGACGTCACTGTTGATCTCCAGATAGCTGGAAACGGCAGCGCCAATTGTCGGAAAGAAG
Source organism: Bradyrhizobium sp. Rc2d (assembly GCF_900099855.1). Taxonomy (NCBI): domain Bacteria; kingdom Pseudomonadati; phylum Pseudomonadota; class Alphaproteobacteria; order Hyphomicrobiales; family Nitrobacteraceae; genus Bradyrhizobium; species Bradyrhizobium sp. Rc2d. The sequence continues at coordinate 76,436 of NZ_FNCU01000012.1, forward strand.
TATTTCTCCCCCAGCTGCGCGTACAATCCAAATCTCTTCAGCTTGTCCTTTACGGGGTCCTTGAGCTCGGCAAAGCAAAGCTCGATGCCATCGGCGTGCAAGATCTCGTCGAGCTCGGCGACGGTATCGCCAGCGGTGACGTCCACGCTGGTGACCGGCTCGGCCGCAACGACCAACCAGCGTACGGGCGTCGGCGATTTCGCCACGGCGTCCAGAGCGCGCTCCTTGAAGAATTCAGCATTGGCAAAGAACAGAGGCGCATCCCACCGAAACAGAACCAGCCCGGGAATCCGACGTGCATCCGGATATCTCGTGATGTCGTGGTAGCCCTTGACGCCGTGGGCGCGGCCCAGCACGGCGGAGTGCGGGCGCCAACCGTCCCATAAGAACTCGGCGATGGCGATGGCGATTGCGAGACCGATCCCCGGGATCACGCCAAGCACCGCCACACCGCCAAAGCAGACGATCGACAGCCAGAACTCCCACTGCTGAATGCGATAGATCCGTTTGAGGTCGGTGATCTCAATCAGGCCGATTGCGGCGGCTATAACGACGGCGGCTAGGGCAGCGTTGGGCAAATGCTGAAGGAGGTTCGGCGCGGCCAACAGAAGGAAGGCGATGGCAAGCGCGCCGACAACGCCGGTGAGTTGGGTGCGGGCACCGGCGGCTTCTGCAACGGGAGTGCGCGAACCGCTGCTGCTGATCGGAAAACCTTGGAAAAAGCCGGCTACGAGGTTGGCCGCGCCGAGCCCCACCAACTCCTGGTTGGGGTCGACGTGAGTCCCCAATCTTGCGGCATAGGTCCGCGAAAGCACGCTGGTATCGGCAAAACGCCACCAACGCGGTTGCGCACCCGCCGATCAGCACTGGGACGAGGTCGCTGTATCCGATCCAGGGAACGGCGAACCCCGGCAGACCTTCTGGAAGAGGTCCCAAGAGCTGCACCGCGTAGCGGTCTCCAAGGTCAAGCACACCGACCGCGGCGGTCGCGCCGACGACCGCAATCAGAATGTTGGGAAGCCGCTTGTATTTCTGGAGCAACAGAATGGTCGCCAGCGTGCCGAGTCCAATGGCAAGTGCGACCCAGTTTGTCCGTCCCTCTACAACCGCGCTGCCGATCGCCCATAGGCTCCGCAAGGGCCCTTCGCTCTCGATCGAGAAGCCGAAGAGCTTTGGCAGTTGGCTGATCAACACGGTCAACGCAATTCCGTTCATGTAGCCATAGCGTATCGGCTTGGAGAGGAGCTCCGTCACAAAACCCAGGCCCGCGATGCCAGCCAGAATGAATACGGCTCCCGAAACGAGTGCCATCATCCCGGCCAGGGTCACGGCGCGAAGAGGATCGCCGCCAGACAACGGAACGACGACGCCGAGAATGATGGCCGCTAAGGCCGAGTCTGGTCCCAGGACGAGAATGCGGCTCGGACCGAACAATGCATAGGCCAACAGCGGCGTGATCGTTGCGTAGAGACCGTAGACGCCGGGCAAGCCGGATGCCTCCGCGTAGGCAATTCCAGCCGGGGCCAGCATCGTCGCGAGCACAAGCCCAGCGAAGATATCGTGCGGAAGGTGGGCCGCCTTATATTGACGGAAGGTGTCCAGCCCTGGCAGCCAATGAATCCAATGCTTCATGTGGGCGGCCACTTTCGAACCGGGTTGAGCCCGCGAGGCCTCATGCGCTGGCTCCGATTGGCCCAACTCGAATTCAGTCTAGGCTGTTACGCCCCCGACCACCAGAGCAATGAGGCGACCTCATCCCTGGACCAACCTATCCGTCGTCGGCGCCGCAGCACGCCTGCTGTCTACAACGCCCTCAGCCGGCTCACCCTTTTTCGGGCTGCCCGCAAGAGCGGTCTTGCAGCCTGATCCTCCCGACCAACGAGGACGCCCGACGCAAAAGCGCGAGCGCGTCGGTTGTGAGGCGGTGCATTGAGGGCCGCATCGAGCGCCATCTCTCGGTGCGCAAGATAGTCATTGACTGCTCCCAATGCATCCTGGAGCCTCTTCGAATGTTTCTCGAGTTGCGCAAGCCGCTTGCGCTGCCCCCTGGAATTGAACAAGCTTTCGAAGAACCTCGCCGCATATCTGACCTTCTTGATCCTGATGCGCAGCCTGTGCCGCGCGCGAGCCGATAAATCCTCAAGCTGCTTGCCATCCTTCTGTATCTTTCGAATGCGGCGAACAAGAAGTTTGGCGGCGAATTTGCGGATCGGAGTGTGGCCGCTGGAGCCATGATGCGCCATCTCCACCCATTCCAGCACGTCCAGCAACAACGTTCGAAAGCGCCTTGAGTCGATGGCACTTGATGCCTGCTCGAAGGCCTCGGCGCGTCGCCTCGTGAACTCCTGCTTGACAGCCGCGATGCCGCGCCGTGGAATGACGTCACGAGCCGCGGGACGAATTGTCTGGTTGAGAAAGACGTCGAGCTCGCGGGCCGCAGCAAGCTCGCCCGTCAGCCACTTCAGCTCGCGCTTGACGTTTTCCGTGCTCGATTTCGGCAAGAGCTTGGAGAAGAGCGAAATCGCTGCGCGCAAGCGCCGCAATCCAACTCTCATTTCGTGGATGCCTTCGGGATTGTGGTCCCGCACGGCATCGGCATTTCCCACGAAGTGCCGGATCGCGGAGCGAGCGACGATCCGGAAAGCGTCGCTTGCGTCCATGCGCTTGTCCAGCTTGATCGGCGCGGCGAAACTGACAGGATTGACTTGCCCGTCAGCGAGGTCATAGCCCCGTTCGGCCTTTGATCGCAGATACAGCTCGGCTTCCGTCCTTCGCGCCAGCGCATCCGCTGTCTGAAAGAGATCCTGCGGCTTGCCGCGCTTGAGTTCAATCTCCACCTCGTCGATCGGCTCCGAACGATGCCCCACCATGATCTTGCCGCGGTCGATCGCGAGTTCGATCTCACTGCCTTTTCTCTCGATAGGCAGAGTGACGCGATGCACGGAGGTCTTGAAGATCGGCTTGAGTTTCTGTTTCAGCTTTTTTGAGGAAAGCGCCTCAAGCGGAGAACCATTGAGCTTTGTGAGATCGGGTGTACCGCTTTCGAGCAACGTTTCCCATTCTCCGCGGCCGAACTGCCCATCCGTTTCCGATTTTACGGTTTGGATGTACGTCTCCTTGTCCTGGCGAACGCGAAGAGAGAGACCATGCTTCTTTAGCTTGTGTCTTGGCGTATCAAAATACGTCGAAAGCAGGTCGGCTTCTGCCGGACATCCCCGCTTCGTGCCCGGAAGTTGTCCATGCTCCACTTGCTTCAAGCCACGATGTGGAATGTGAAATTTCAACTCGGCCTCGAGTCCCATGTGCCAGATCTCCAGCTTGCTCACGGAACCAGTAACGGATCGCGAAAGTCGACGAACAGATCGGCGACAAAGGCGCCTTTACTAATCCGGTTACGGACGCGTCTGTTCCATCCTTCCCAAGGCGCGGCATCCCTATAAGCAAAAAGGCCGCTCCTGACCGGGCGGCCTCAAGACTACTTCCTGCGCGGCAACGCGATCGGAATATGCGGCGCGGTACTTATCACGATGAGGGGTTTATCATCGGACGCGTGGCTTCTCAGCGTCTCCAATACCAGAATGAACTTTCCGCAAGCATGGCAGTCACCTCGCTGACGAATGTATCTCCGCATCGCAACGAGTCGGATTGGCGAAAAGTCAACCGCTCGCCCCGGCTCAGAACGCCGATATTGACCAATGGCGTCCCCCGTCCCACATTTCAGAACACATCGATAGTCGGGAACCGAGCATCCCCTGTGATGCAATCCCAAAGGTAGATTGCAAGACCGATGTCGCCGGTCCAAAGCGAATACCGACCGCGGCCGGCAACCATCTGAGCGCCGCGATACTGGAAGATGGCAGTCATAGCGAACTGGCGCGCGCGATCGAGCCAAATGGGGTCATTCGTGCGTCGGTAGAGCTTGAGGAATGCGTAGCCATTTCCACCGGTACCGTGGCAAAGGTTCGATCCCTTTGGGATGCCCACCCAGCCTGATGTCGGTTATTGGGCCTATAGCTGGCCTTTGCCGTCGGCACATCCCAGGCCGGCGAATGATCTGTTGCAGATCTTCGACACGCCGATCAAGATGATGGACTTTCCAGCTTTAGCAGGGCGCTCGATGGCACTCGCAATCAATCTTCGGGCGGATAACGCTTCCGCTTTCGAAATCGAACGGCTGTGGGACCAAGTTGCTGCCTTTGAGGACAAGCCGTCGATGCGTACCTTGGCGTACCGACCACATCTGACATTCGCGATCTATGACTCACCCGAAATCGAAGAGAAGACAGCGTGGAATGCGATGCTGTCCGCGAGCGCAGGCGGAGTGCAATTGCCTATCGCATTCAGACGAATTAAATGGTTCGTAGGCCCACCACTTGTGTTGTGGGCCGAGCCCGAAGCAAACGAGATCATTGGAAGGTGGCACGCTTCAATCAGCGCCGCCATCGACCCGGCCCATTGTCGGCCACATTATCGGCCATGCGCCTGGACCCCGCATTGTACACTCGGCACACGTATCGCCGATGCAAAGACCAAGGACGCCATTGCCTTCGCGAAGTCCTTCGACCGACGTATCGAAGTGATTTTCGATGTGGTGGATTGCGTCGTCTTCCCACCCGTACGGGTCATTGCGCAACGGGAGCTGCCGAAGGGTATTCCGTAAGTTCACGACTGCACCGTCAACCTGAGGGTCGGCGCTCAAAAATAATCTTGCAACGTGCCGCACCGTCGGATGTCGAGGGTGGCGCAATGGAAGGCTCCGCCAAATGCGGCATAGTGCAAGAACTTGCAGGGAATGGGCTCGAGTCCCCAATTCTCCAACGCACGCATCGTTGCGGTATGATGCGGATCAGCGATAACGCGCTTCTCGTCCACCATCAGCACGTTCATGTTGAGCCATTTCCCACATAGCGAGGTAATCCTGAGCATAGGATCGGTTATCGGCTCGGGCTCCGGAGCCACGAGGATGTCCCATTTTTTCAAGATGGCCGGAAGTTGGTCGGCGTCAATGTATTCGGGATTGATCAGAATCTTGCCGGGCCCAAGCGGCAAAATGGTCGTGTCGATGTGCATCGGACTGGGACAGCGGCTCTTGATTTCATGAATGCGATAACCGTCGCCAAGATGCCGACGCAGCCATTCAATGCCGGACGCATTGGTTACGTTGCTGCGGGTAACGAACAGGTCGCGCCCGCAGCGAAAGAAATCGGCCGCGTCAAAAACCGGCTCAAATTCGGTGAGTATGTATGAAATCGGCTCGCCTTTCTCGGGCACGTGAAACTCTGGATCGAACAGCTCGTTCGTCAGCTGCGGCTTGGGCGCGGCGGTCCAGCGCGCGCCACGTCGGAAATATTGCTTCAGGATCGGACGATAGGAGTGCGTTTCGAAGTAGCGACATGGCCAAACCATCGGCGTCTCGATGATCTCCCCGCCAACCACAAGCATGCTGTCGCGCGGGCAGGAATTGCAGAAGCCCTGCGAGGACCATTCCGGCGTGCCGAAGCGCTTCTTGTGGTCGATCGCTTCCGGCCGCTTTACTACGATGCCCAGCGATCGTAGCAGAGCGACAAAATCGTCGAGTTCGCGCTGCGCGGGTTCAATCATGATCTTCGGGTAATGGAAGCCTGCGAACAGCGACTGGGCCCGCGCAGCCATGCCCGGAATGTTGCAGGTGACAACCGGGTGGTCGGAGGGGATTACCGCACCCTCGAGCCTTCCGACTATCACTTCCTCTAGCGGGTCCCACTCGTTGTGTGAGTTCACCGGAGAAGCGCGGCTCGGTGGGTCGGCTTCCGCACTGTCAGCGCGCGTGACCATGTCCATGCATCAGGCCCTCGTGCGCTACAACAGCCGCTGGCCCCAGAGGTTCCGAAGTCGGGCCACCGTGTGCCGGTCAACGGCAGAATCCCGGGTGTCGGCTATGGCCCGTAGCTGACTTATTCCTTGCCTTTGAGCTAGGACCGCCTTTGGACCCCAAGCCGAACAACGCTGAAGCTATTGTGATGTCGGCTGTCGACGGTAAACGGGACGCGGGGCCGCTGTTACCTCGACAGCCGCTCGTGACACCACCGAGACATCGGCGCGGAGCTTTAGTCTCGCATCTTGCGTTTAGGACCGCGGCGGCTCTTCGCTCGGCCCGGCTGCCTCGCCATGGATCGTGACACCTGCCGATCGCAAGCCGGTCAGCAGTACAGTTCTTACAAAGGCAGGATCGAATCCAATATCCTTGGCATTTGGTGGATGCGCCTCGCTGCCCTTCAATCGGAGCGCCAAGTGCAATTGCTCGCAAAGGTGCTGAACGACGAGATTGACCTGATCCTCAGTCATGATCTGCTTTTCCCGCTACCATTTTGCTACCCAACTAGATAGCACACATGGAAGCGGTACGCGATTGGACCGTCCCAAGGATCAACCCCCCATGAGACTGCCCATGGCCGGGCTCCAAAACCGTTCGCCGATCGGCGCAGACCGGAAGTGACTAGCGGGCAGCTAGAACGATGCTTTTGACCCAGAGCAGGCCTTTGACGGAGAGCCCACCTTCTGCGGGTTACGGCACATGGTCCGAGCTGCGGCTCATGGCTCTCGATCTTGCAGTTATCTTCGAGATCGACGCCGCACTGCCTCCACACGTGGGACTCTTGAACGTTTGCCGTTGGTTCTTTCCAACGCCTTTTGCACCCGAGCGCTAAGGGTTCGAAGCTCTGCAAGCTGAGAATTGAGCGACCAGACACGTTGGTGCAGAATGACCATGCGGTCGCAGACCCGATCACGACTACTCATTTACGAGCCCCTAGAACTACAATTGCCAAAAAAATGCTGACGTTGGGCCGGAAATAAACGGGACTTTCAGGCCAACGGTAGCATCGTTTCACGTACAAGATGTGAAACGGTACACACACGGCAGAAAATGTATTCCACGCTCGGATACCGACCGATATGGCCCCTTTCTTCTGCCAAGTGTTCAATTCGATGGAGGGATGAGATGGATCGACATCCCCACCGTCATAAATCCGTAATCCTTGAGTAGCGCAGCGCACGCAGACGTGCGGCTACTTCTTTTTTGGTGTCAACCAATCCTCGTCTTCCAGGGAGGGTGCCTGCTTCTGCTGCTCCAGGATTTTCCTGTACTCCTCGGGGATGACCTGACTGCGCGACGTCTCGTGCAGCGTCTGCGGGAACCAGGTCGAAATGCCGGGCAAAGCGATCATAAGCGCAACGCATAACACCTGCAGGATCATGAACTGGAACATGCCGGCATAAATCGTCGCGAGACTCCAGCCCTTGACCACCTGCTTGAGATAGTACGCCGACATGGCGACCGGCGGCGACAGAAAGGCGGTCTGCAGCACCACCGCAACCAACGCTCCGAACCATATGAGGTCGATGCCCATGCCCTTCACAACGGGATAGAAGATGGGCAGGAACACCAGGATGATGGCTGGCCACTCAAACGGCCAACCCAGCAGAAAAATGAGAAAGAGCACGACAATCAGCATGAAGCTCGGCGGCAACTGCAGGCCGAGCATCGTCTCGGTGATCCAGTTCGCCGAGCCGAGGCGAGCGAACACCGCACCGAAGATGTTCGATGTGACCGCCAGCAGCAGGACCATGCTCGACGTCGCCATTGTCGAGGTCAGCGCGCGCTGCAGTCCGGCGAACGAGAACTTGCCATATGCGATGGCCAGCACCAGAGCGCCGACGCTGCCGATGCCAGCGGCCTCCGTCGGCGTCGCAAGACCCCCGATGATCGAGCCGAGCGTCGCCGTAATAAGCCCGAGCAGCGGCAGCGTGCCGACAATCACCTCGCGCGCAATGTAGCCAACGGAGTAGATCCGCTCATCCTTTGGCACCGGCGGCCCTAGTTTGGGATTCAGGAAGGCGCGGCCCATCAGATAGACGATGTAGATGCCGGCCAGCAGGAAGCCCGGCCCGAAGGCTGCAGCATAGAGATCGGCGACCGACACCCCGAGCACCGGGCCCATCACGATCAGCATGACGGACGGGGGAATGAGAATGCCGAGCGTGCCGCCCGCCGTGATGGTGCCCGCTGAAAGCTTGGCGTCATATCCCGCCTTGGTCATGATCGGCGAGGCCATGATGCCAAGAACGGTCACGGCTGCGCCGACGATGCCTGTCGCCATCGCGAACACGGTCGAGGTCAGGATGACGACGAGGAAGAGTGCGCCGCGCACCGGCGCAAGCATCATGCGGAACGCCGTAAAAAGGCGTTCCATGAGTCCCGCCTGCTCGGTGATGAAGCCCATGAAGATGAACAGCGGCACGGCGGCGAGGAGTTCTTCCTTCATCATGCCGATGGTCTGGAAGTAACCAAGCTCGAAGACCGTCGCGCCCATGCCCCAGTAGCCGAACGAAAAGGCGAGAAACAACAACGTGAACGAGATCGGCACACCGATGAAGATCGCGCCGAGCAGCACCAGCAGCATGACGACGCCGATGAGCGCTTCTGCGGTCATATCTCGACCTTCTCCTTGTGCTCGAGCTCGACGCCGGTGCGCGCCATGTAGATGCTCTTGATCAGTTCGGACACGCCCTGGATCAGCAGCAGGAGGCAGGCGAACGGCACGATGAACTTGAACGGCCACAGCACGGGCCGCCACGGCGTCTGGTCCGAAGTCTCGTTGATCAGCCAGGCGTAGTGGAATTCGTTCCAGCTGATCAGGAACAGCATGATCAGGCTCGGGAAGAAGAAGACGACATAGGAGATCGTATCGATCCAGCCCTTCCTGCGGATCGAGAACTTCTCCCAGAAGAAGTCGGTGCGGATATGAGCGCCCTTGTGCAGCGCGTAGGCGGCGCCGAGCATGAACAGCGAGCCGTAGAGCATGTAGGTTGCGTCATAGACCCAGATCGTCGGCGCGTTGAACAGGTAACGCGCCCCAACCTCGTAAGCGACGGCCAGGACCAGCGGCACCGACAGCCACGAGATGATCGTGCCGGTCCGGTCTGTGAAGCCGTCGATGATCCTGATTATGGCCAGCAGTGCCGGCGGCTGCCTGCCTGTTATCTCAGCCATCCCTCGCCCCTTCCCTTGACTGTCCGGGCGGCGCATTTGCGGCGCGACGCAAAGCGGGCGCATGAGCCGCATCAATGGAGGGCGGCCTGACCGGCCGCCCTCGGAGGAAGCCCTATTTCTCGAGAGGGAAGTAGTAGTTCGCCATGAAGGAGTACGGCGGGAAATAGGACCGCTTGTACGGCACCACAGCGCTGGCATAAGCCTTCTGCGAGTCGTGCACCTTCTTGAAGAACGGGTTCTTGGCGCTCTCGGCCGCCGCGATCTCGTCCCACTTCTTGATGAAGGCCAGCAGGATCTCCGTCGGCGTGCGCAGGATCTGCACGCCGTGCTTCTGCTGCATCTCGATCAGCGCATCGGCGTTCTGGCGCTGCCACTTGGTCCACCAGACCAGGAATGTCTCGTTGGCCGCCGACTTGATGATCTCCTGATGCTGCGGGCTGAGCTCCTTCCACACATCGCCGTTGATAACGATTTCGCCGATCGTCACGTTCTCATGCAAGCCAGGCGAATAATGGTACTTCCAGACGTTGTGGAAGCCGAGCTGCAGGTCCTCGATGCCGCCGACCCATTCTGCGCAATCGATCACGCCGCGTTGCGCAGAGGGAATGATTTCTCCGCCCGGCATGTTGACCACCGTGAAGCCGAGGGCCTGCCACACTTCGCCGGCCATGCCGGTCTGGCGGCATTTCATGCCCTTCATGTCCTCTACCGTCTGGATCGGCTTCTTGAACCAGCCGAACGCCTGCGGCCCTGCAGGCAGGATGGGGAACACGACGAGGTTGAGCTTGAGCTCCTTCTGATAGAACTCATTGTATAGGTCGAGGCCGCCGCCGTGATAGAGCCAACCCATCACGTCCATGAAGTCCATGCCGAAGGTGCCGCCGGGACCGCCGGTGAACAGGATCGCGGCCTTGTTCTTGCCGGTCCAGTAGCCGGCCCACGCATGCGCTCCGTCGAGCACCCTCTTGTGGGTTGCGTCCAGCACCTCGAACGCCGGCACGACTTGGCCAGCGGGCATTGCCTCGATCTTCAGCGCGCCAGCCGACAGCTTGTTCACCCGGTCGGCGAAATAGGTGAAGTTGTCATAGAGCGTGAGCGACGCCGGCCATGTGGCCTGCATCTTCAACACTTTCGTCTGCGCCATGACTGCAGTGGTGGATACGACAAACGCCGAAGCGATCAGGGCAACGGCGATTAACCCCAGAAACATGCGTTTCATGAGCCATCTCCTCCCTTGGACGACGTGACCGGGGCGATCGCTTTTTCTTCGTTGTTCTTGGTCGCCTAACTTCAAACCACGTCTGCCACCATTCTGCCACCATGGCCGCAAGTTGTCATCTTGCTTTCTAGCCGCAGCAAGCGTCAGGTTACCGCAGCGTGGCGCGTTCTTGCGTCGGCCGCGCGGACGGACGTACCGCTGCTTGTTGCACCGTGGCCGATATTCATGCCGACGAAGCCTTGGACGATTATCTCGGCCGCCTCTCGGGCGGAGCTGCCTGCTCTATTTGACGTTGTCCGCCGATGTCCCCTTTGCGTGCGCTCGCGGCTCTAAGATTTAGATGCAACCGTTCGCGTCAGCATCGGAAAATGCTTGTTGCCGCCTGCGAACGGCGGAAACTGGATGAAGTCTGCGCGCATGCGATTGATCACGTCGGAGCTTAGCGCGCGCGAGAGCGCCGCCGGGCTGTCGAACACCAGCTTGTTTCGCTGCATGTGCTCGACCCGCCGCGACGGCAGCCGGTCGACCCAATCGATCCGGGTATAGATCTCGATCTGGCGGACGTCCGGGAAGGTCCGCATGATCGAGGGGTGATGCTCGAGATAGTGCAAATGCCAGGCGTTGATGTCGTCCGCCGACCCGGGATAGTGCACGAGATAGCTGCATGGGTTCGCCGTGCCGGGGGGATGCGCGGCGACATCGACCGGAAAGGAGCGTGTCAGCATCACCTGGTGGGTTACGTCCAATCCGGTGAGGCTTGATTGTCCGCCGCCAGTCGCGAGGCTGGCGAGCGCTCCGTCGCGCCCCAGCGCAGCTTCACAAGCGAACAGATCCGGAAACCGCAATTGCAGCGCGAAGGCTGGCCCCGGACCGTCGGCCTTGTAGGGATGGTCGACCGATTGCTGCAGCGGCGTGAACAGCAGGCCCTCGGTCATCTCCGGGATCGCTCCGACCAGCGCCGCGGCGGCGTCCAGTGCGTCCGATCCGACGCGCCGTTCGCCCGTCGGGTCGACGAATGTCATGAACAAGGAGATCATGATGGCGCTGCTTCAGTTTCCTCATCGACATTCAGATGCGCGACAAGCGCAGCCCGAACATCGTCGGGCCACGGAAGGGCGTGGTGATCCACGAGCGAGGTTGCGGCAAGGATCTGGCGGGCACGCCAGCGCAGGCCGTCCGCGCCCGAGACGACATGAGCCAAATGCAGCGATGATCCACCCACCCGGCCGATGCGCAGCTTGAACGTCAAGAGGTCGCCGAACATCGACGGCCGGGAGAAATCGCAAGCCAGATGCACGGTGGGCGTGCCGATCTTGCGGAGCGTGATCAATCCGGGCCAGGGAAATCCGATCGCCTCCCAGAAATCCTCGACGACTCCGTTGAGCATGTTCAGATAGGACGGGAAGTAGGCGATTCCGGAGGGATCGCAGTCCGCGAACCGCAGCTTGCGGTCGAACGAGAACGCCGTCATCAGATCGCGACGACGGGGTGCCGGATGATACCGACGCCGTCGACCCCGGCCTCCACCACGTCGCCCGGCCACAGCCATTCCTGCGGAGTCATGCCTGCGCCCACCCCTTCCGGCGTTCCCGTCGCGATGATGTCGCCCGGCTCCAGCGTCATTCCGGACGAAATGTCGGCAATCAGGGCCGGAACATCGAAGATCATGTACTTGGTGTTGGAGTCCTGCTTCGTGACCCCGTTCTTGGTCAGCCACAGCCGCAGGTCATGTGGATCGGCAATCTCGTCCGCCGTCACGATGCAGGGACCGAACGGCGCATAAGTGTCCATGCCCTTGGAAAAGATCCACTGGCCGGCGCGGCGATTGTCGCGCGCGGAAATGTCGATCATCACCGAATAGCCGAACACGTGGGCCATCGCCTTCTCGGCCGTGATGCGGGTCGCGGTCCTGCCGATGATGACGGCAAGCTCGACCTCCCAGTCGAGCTGCTGCGTCATCTTCGCATTGTGCTGGATCGCCGCGCCCGGACCGATCACGGAGGTCGGCGGCTTGGAGAAGACGACCGGCTGTTTCGGCAGATCCTTGTCGGTGTCCAGGTTCTTGGCGGACTCCGCGACATGCGCGCGATAGTTCAGCCCGATGCCGAAGATGTTCTTGCGCGGCCGTGGGATTGGCGCCTGCAGCTTCACGTCCTCGAGGGGAACGGCAGCGCCGGCCGGCAAGCGCCCATTGGCGCTTTCGAGGCCACCCCTGAGCGCCGGCAACAGCGTCGCGTTGTTGTCGATGAACGACAGCATGTCGTTCGGCCATGCCAGACCGGACGATGCGCCGAGGCGCTCGACATCGACGACCAGCCCGTTGACGAGCGCCCCAAGGCGGGCACCGCCGGAGCCGAAGGTATAGGTCACGAGACGCATGGAAGCTTGATCCGACTCTTTCCGTTGAAATTCTGTGCGAGCACGTGACGTCAGGCGACTGCCGGCTGATGGCCGGCATTGTCGCCATAGGCTTCTTCCCGATAGAGGCCGAGACCTTCGATCACAGGCAGGTCGTTGAAGCAGAACAGGCAGGCGTCCTCGCTCATGGAGGCATTGCCGTGCTCGTGCCAGGCCCAGGACGGAACGCAGAAGGTGTCGCGCTCCTGCCATTCGAAGCGCTTGCCTGCGATGACGGAATAGCCGCGGCCCTTGGCGACCTGGTAGATGAAGCTTCCGGTATGCCGGTGCGATGTCGTCTTCTCGCCCGGCCGCAGCATTTGCATGCTCGCGCCGATCGTCTGCATCACATGCCCGCCGGTGATCGGATTGACGTAGTTCATGAGGATGCCGTCGTAAGGCGAGCCGTCGGTCGCAGCCGCATATTTCTGCAGGGCTTCGTAGGTCGGCTCCCACTCATATTTGAACATCGGCGAATAGCCCTTCGACCACGGCGCGTTCACTGGGCGAAGCCCGGGGTTGCCCCAGGTCTTGGTCATGTCGTCGACGGGATAGCCGGACTCTTCCTGCTGGATGTTGGGATGCACCACGAAGAAATTGGCTTCGAGCGCGTTGACGAGCGGGATGTCGAGCCCGTCCTGCCAGATGCAGACCGAGCCGCCTGCGTCGACCCCATGCTCGTGCCAGGTGCCGTTTGGTGTGAGCACGAAATCGCGGGCCCCTAACGTCATCTTGTGCCCATCGACGACGGTGTAAGCACCCGAGCCTTCCATGATGAAGCGCAGGGCCGAAGCCGAGTGCGCGTGGGCCGAGGCGACCTCGCCGGGATGCATGACCTGCAAGCCCGAATAGAGCCAGCCGACGGCTGCCGATACGTCGCGACGACCGGGATTGTTGAGATAGATCACCCGACGCCCGGCTTTTTCGGGAGAGACCAGCTCGACCGAGCGCAGCACATGTTCGCGCAGATCGCCGTAACGCCAGAGCACGGGAACGGACGCCGATTGCGGCTGCCATGGCTCAATCTTGTTGGCGACCGTCCACAACGCACCGGCTTCATATTTCTCGAGATCCTTGTAGTAGGCCTTGAGCTCCGGAGTGTCCTCGACATTGGCCCGGCCGATCACGTTGTCGCGCATCTCATCCTCCAAGTCCTGTGCTCCAAGTCCTGTGTCGTGGCGTCTTAGGGCGTTCGTTGGATCGAAGCGTGCCATCCATTGATGGCCAGGGATCGACCATCCAGTTCCAAACGGAGATGGCCGGGAACATCGTCACGGCAGGCCAACGAGACTTGCGCCGGCTTGTCGGCCATTGCGCTCGCGCTAAGATGCCGAAATGAAGCCTGCATGGCGGCAGCCTTGACGCGAGGCAGCTTGAGCATCGGTCCTACCCAGTCGCTGGTCACGACCGCGCCCGAACTGGGATGGCGGCATGTCCGAGCGTTGACTTACTTCATATGTAAAATTATGGTAATGCATATTTCTGGAGGACGCAATGGCTGAACGGTCTTTCGCTCGCGAGGTCGAAGATCTCCGGCTCGGCGCGGGCGACACCTTTCGCGGCGAAGGCATCCTCGCCATCACCAAGGCGCTGCTGCAATCCGGTGTGGCCTATGTCGGCGGCTACCAGGGCTCGCCGATCTCGCATCTGATGGACGTGCTGGCCGACGCCAAGGACGTGCTCGACGATCTCGGCGTCGTGTTTCAGAGCTCGGCCAACGAAGCGGCCGCCGCGGCGATGCTCTCCGCATCGGTGATGTATCCGCTGCGGGGCGCGGTCGCCTGGAAGTCCACGGTCGGCACCAATGTCGCCTCCGATGCGCTCGCCAATCTCGCCTCCGGCGGCGTCACCGGCGGCACCATGATCATCGTCGGCGAAGATTACGGCGAAGGCTCCTCCATCATGCAGGAGCGCACCCACGCCTTCGCCATGAAATCGCAGATGTGGCTGCTCGATCCGCGGCCCGACCACGAATGCATCGTCAACCTGATCGAGAAGGGTTTTGAGCTCTCGGAATGCTCGAACACGCCCGTGATGCTGGAGGTCCGCGTTCGCGCCTGCCACATGCATGGGAGCTTCGCCTGCAAGGACAATGTCAGGCCGGCGCACACCATCAAGGACGCGCTCAATAATCCCAGGCGCGACGTCGGCCGCATCGTGCTGCCGCCGGCGGCCTATGAGCATGAGCAGGAGAAGATCAAGACGCGCATGCCCGCGGCGATCGGCTTCATCCGCGACAACAAGCTAAACGAATGGATGGGACCGAAGCGCGGCAAGGTCGGCATCATCATGCAGGGCGGCATGTACAACAATGTCATCCGCGCGCTGCAATATCTCGGGCTCTCGGATGCCTACGGCGATACGCAGATCCCGCTTTACGTCATGAACGTCACTTACCCCGTGATCGACACGGAAGTCGCGGAGTTCTGCCTCGACAAGGACGCCGTCCTGATCGTCGAGGAAGGCCAGCCGGAATATCTGGAGCAGGCGATCAATACCGTGCTGCGGCGCAAGGACATCCAGGCGCGCGTCCACGGCAAGGACGTGCTGCCGATGGGCGGCGACTACACCGCGCAGGTCCTGCTCGGCGGTGTCAGGGAATTCCTCGAGAAGACGGAGCCGAGATTGCTCGGCAACAGGCCACCGGCGCCGGACGCTGTTCCGGTGCTCAATCATCCGGCCGTCGAGAAGCTCAAGCAGGTCGTGCCGGCCCGGCCGCCGGGCCTGTGCACCGGCTGCCCGGAACGGCCGATCTTCGCCGCGATGAAGCTGGTGGAAGAAGAACTCGGCGAGCACCACGTCTCGGCCGACATCGGCTGCCATCTGTTCTCGATCCTGCCGCCCTTCAACATCGGTGCGACGACGATGGGCTTCGGCCTCGGTCCGGCCTCGACCTCCGCATTCAACGTCAAGGCCGATAAGCGCTCGATCGCGGTCATGGGCGACGGTGGTTTCTGGCACAACGGGCTGACCAGCGGCATCGGCAACGCCGTCTTCAACAAGCATGACGGTGTATTCGTCATCGTCGACAATTTTTACACCTCGGCAACCGGCGGCCAGGACATCCTGTCGTCCCGCGCAGCCAACAAGCGGCGCAAGACCAACAATTCGATCGTGCAGGCCGTGAAAGGCATCGGTGCCCAATGGGTGCGGCAGATTGACCGCACCTATGACGTCGGCAGGATGCGCGACACGCTGAAGGAGGCGCTGACGACGAAGGATGAGGGTCCCAAGGTCATCGTCGCCTCGTCCGAATGCATGCTGAACAAGCAGCGGCGCGTGAAGCCGCAGACGAGCAAGGCGATCAAGGACGGGCTGCGCATCGTCAAAGAGCGCTTCGGTGTCGATGAAGACGTCTGCACGGGCGACCACGCCTGCATCCGCCTGTCGGGCTGCCCATCCCTCTCGGTGAAACAGCTCGACGACCCCCTGCGCGACGATCCGGTCGCCGCGATCGACAATTCCTGTGTCGGCTGCGGCAATTGCGGCGAAGTCGCCGAGGCCGCCGTGCTGTGTCCCTCGTTCTACCGCGCCGACGTCATTCACAATCCGACCCGCTGGGACAGGTTCAAGTCGAACATCGCGATGACGGTGATCGGCTGGCTGCAACGGCGGCGCGAACGCCGCCGACCGGCGCTCGAGGCGCTGACATGAGAGACGAGACGGTTCGACTTGCGCTTCCCGCGGCCGGCGAAGCGACCGAGCGCCCGATCTCGATCGCGATCCTCGCCATGGGCGGCCAGGGTGGCGGCGTGCTGACCGACTGGATCGTCCAGCTCGCGGAGAATCATGGCTGGGTCGCGCAGTCGACCTCGGTGCCCGGCGTCGCGCAGCGGACCGGCGCCACGATCTATTACATCGAGGCGATGCCGCCTGTCGATGGGCGCAAGCCGATCCTGTCGCTGATGCCGACCCCCGGCGATGTCGACGTCGTGATGGCCGCCGAATTCATGGAAGCGGGACGCTCGATCCTGCGCGGCCTGGTCACGCCGGACCGCACCACCTTGATCGCCTCCAATCACCGGTCCTTTGCCATCGGCGAGAAGATCGCGCCGGGCGACGGCATCGCCGACGACGGGGCCGTGCGAGGGGCGATCGGTGTTGCCGCCAAGGCCGAAATCATCTTCGACATGAACGCCCTGGCCATCGCACATGGCAGCGTCATTTCCGCTGCGATGTTCGGCGCGCTCGCCGCCACAAGCGTGCTGCCGTTCGACCGCGACAGCTATCTCGCGGTAATTCGCGCCGGCGAGAAGGGAGCGAGCGTTGGCACCTTCGAAGCCGCTTTTGAACGTGTCCGCATCGGGGCGCCCGATGTCGCCGCAGCCCCCCGGCCGGAGAAAAACAAGCAAAGCCCCTCGCCTGCGCGCTTCGATCCCCGGCTGGCCAAACTGCTCGAACGGCTGAAACAAGAGCTGCCGGAGCCCGCACGCGACCTGGCCTACGCCGGGCTGAAAAAGGTGGTCGACTTCCAGGACATCGCTTACGGCGCCGAATATCTCGACATCCTCAGTGGGCTGCACGCCGTCGATCGCAGCGCCGGTGGCGCGGACAGAGGCTTTGCCTTCACACGGATGGCTGCAAAGTACCTCGCCAATGCCATGACCTATGACGATGTCATTCGCGTTGCCGACCTCAAGACACGCTCGGCGCGCCGCGCGCGGATCGAGGGCGAGCTGGAACTGACGCAAGGTCAGGTGCTGCAGACCACCGAATTCATGCACCCCCGCATGGAAGAGGTCATGGGAGTGCTCCCCGCGGGCTTTGGTCGCTGGCTCGAGACCAAGCCGCGCCTGATGGGATGGCTCGATCGCCGCGTCAACAAGGGACGCCGGGTGCGGACCTATTCGCTGCCCTGGTTTCTCGCGCTCTATGTCGTGGGCGGACTTCGGGGCCTGCGCCGCCGCTCGCGCCGTCACGCCATCGAGACGGCGCATCGCGATGAATGGCTCAAGGCTGCCACCGCGGCGGTCCGCACCAATTACCAGCTCGGCGTCGAGATCCTGCAATGCCGCCGGCTGGTCAAGGGCTATTCCGATACCCACAGCCGCGGCCTGTCGAAGTTCGACAGGACGCTGGCCGCGATCACGCTGGTTGCGCAACGCGAGGATGCCGCCGACTGGGCGCGCCGCCTGCGGGAGGCGGCGCTGAAGGACGGCCCGGGCAAGCAGCTCGACGGCGTGATCCAGACCATCAAGAGCTTCGCCTCATGAGATTGACCTTAGCGCCGGATTGCCGTCCAAGCTGACGCGGATCAGAATCGAGCTGCTTGACTGCGATTCCCGGTGCGCTAATCGGGGCCGACGACCTTCGGAATACCTCCGTCAGACGAACCCGGACCCCTGGTCACGCAATGCCGGCAGCACTCAAAGAGAACATGGTCCCCCCCGGGCAGATCGAGACCCGGCTCTGGCTGCAGCTGCTGTCGCTGCACGGTGACATCTTCGCGTCGCTGAACGCGCTCCTGATCTCGGAGTTCGGCTTGTCATTGGCGAAGTTCGACGTGCTGGCCCAACTCGACCGCGACAGGAACGGCCTCGCGCTCGGGCAGTTGTCGCAGAACCTGAAGGTTTCCGGCGGCAACGTCTCGGGTTTGGTGCAGCGTCTCCTGGCCGATGATCTCATCAGCAAGGAAATGTCCAGCGAGGATCGCCGGTCCTTCATCGTCCGCCTCACGCCGAAGGGCGAAGCCCTGTTCCAGAAGGCCGCCGACATGCACAAGAGACATCTCAGCCAAAGGCTCGAGACCATTTCGGCCGATGAACTGGATACCGCGCTGTCGGTGCTGCGGTCTCTTTCGGCAAAAATTCGTACCCAGAGCAAGAAGCAAAGTCGCAAGCGATAATGGCGAAAGAATCCAAGAGCAGGTGGAAGTCCGGTCCGCCGCGATCAAGGGACCAGCTGCAAGCCTACATCCCTTATCTGTTCAATCGGCTGGCAAATCGCTGGAACCTCGACCAGAACCGCGATCTCAGCGAGCACGGTATCAACAACGTCGTGTTTCGAACGCTGTCGATCCTGTTCATCTACAAGACTCTCACCGTCAACGAGGTCGCCGTTCTCGCCGTGACCGAGCAGTCGACCGCCAGCAGGATGGTCGAGTCGATGGTGTCCTCAGGTCTCGTCAAGCGCGAGATCGCCGAGGACGACCAGCGCCGCCGGGTGGTGGCGTTGACGCCGGACGGCGAGGCTCTGCTGCGCAAGATCTGGCCCATCATGGAAAAGAACTATGAGCGGCTGACCGCCGGCATCGATCCGGACGAGATCGAAATCTGCGCGCGGGTGCTCGCCAGGATGGTCGAAAACATCAAGCAGAACCAGATCTGATCCATCAGGGGCCGAGACCGACGAGGCTGGTGCCGCCGCAGACATACAGCACCTGTCCGGTCACGAAATCCGAGCGCTCGTCGAGGAAGAATTCGACCGCGTGCGCCACGTCCTCGCGCGCACCGAGGCGGCCGACCGGGACGTTACGCGCCATTCGCTCCTGCCGCTCGGAATCTTTGGGGATGATGCCCCAGAAATTGTCGGTCAGGATCGGGCCCGGCGCGACGACGTTGACCGTGATGCCGCTGGACGCCAGCTCCAGCGCCCATGTCCGCGCCATGCCGTGCACGCCGGCCTTGGTGGCGGAATAGGCCGAGCGGGTCACGGCGCCCATCGCCGCGCGCGAGCTGACGAACACGATGCGGCCGAAACGGCGCGAGATCATGCCTTCCAAGGCGGCCTGGGTCAGGAGCATCGGTGCGCCGAGATGCAGCTGCGCGAGCTCCAGGATGTCTTCGGGGTTCGCATCGGGCAAGAGGTTCGGCAGGATGATGCCGGCATTGTGCACGAGGCAGTCGATCGCGTGGTTGGCGCCGATCTCCTGCGCGATGGCCCGCGTCTCCTCAAGGCTCGTCAGGTCCGCGCAATAGGCCGCGAGCAGATCGTGCGTCCAGCCCGGCTTCTCCAGCCCCACCGAGACGACGCGCTGCCCCTTGTCGACCAGCCTCCTCGCCAGCGCTTCGCCGATCCCGGAATTTCCGCCGGTGATGAGTGTGGTGCGGGTCTGGCTCATGATCGCTGTCCTACGGGCTTTTCGGGTCAGACCTGCCGCCGCTTCATCTCGCGGAGATCGAAGAACGCGCCGTCCTGCATCAGCCTGGCGACGAGATCCTTCAAGCCGCCGCGCTGGATCTTCTCGGTTGCGGTGAGCGGCAGCCGCTCGACGAAGCAGATCCAGCCGGGCGCCTTGTAATAGGCCATCTGCTCCAGGCTCCAGCGCACGATGGCCTCGGCAAGCGCGCGGTCGGCGCCGGCCTGCTCGGCGATGATGACGGCCGCGACCTCGTCGCCGCGCACCTGATCCGGGGTTGGCGCAATCGCGGCCTGCCGGATCGCGGGATGACGATTGAGGACGGATTCGACCTCGACCGCGGCGATGTTCTCGCCGGAGCGGCGGATGACGTTTTTCTTGCGGTCGACGAAATGCAGGTCGCCATCCGCATCGCGCGAGACGACATCGCCGGTGTGCAGCCAGCCTCCGGCCCAGGCCTCCGCCGTGGCCTCGGGGTTCTTGAGGTATTCCCGGAAGAAGCCATAGCGCGGGTCCGCGCCGGCCCGCCGCACCAGCAGCTCGCCCGGCGTTTGCCCTGGCGTATCGACGCCGCGGTCATCGACGATGCGAGTCTCGATCTCAGGGGCCGGGCGGCCGAAGCAGCTGGTGCCGACCTTGCGCGGCTCAAGGTTGGCGGCGATCACGCCGCCACTGCCGGTCTCGGTCATCGCCCAGGCCTCGATCAGCGGGAAGCCAAAGCGCGCCTCGAAGGGCGCATGGAGCAGCTTGTCGACGCCGGCGCCGAACCCGAAGCGCACATTGTGCTGCCAGTCCTGTTCGGACGGCGCGGCACTCATCAGCATCGAGGGCATGACGCCGAGATAGTGCAGGCACGTGGCCCGGCTCTCCCTGACCGAGGCCCACCAGCTGCGCGGGTGAAATCGATCGAGCATGGTCAGGCTGCCGCCGACCGAGACCATCGCCATCAACGAGACCGCCATCGCGTTCATGTGGAACAGTGGCAGCGGCGTGATCATGCGCTCGCCATCTGGCTTCAGGTCGATCAGCCCGCCGGCGTCGCGATACCAGTTTCCGCTGTGCAGGAAATATTCGTTGGTGAGAACGCAGCCTTTCGGTTGCCCCGTCGTGCCGGACGTGTAGAGCAGCGCGCATTCGGTCGAACCGTCGGCCGGACGCCGCGGCCGTGCACCGTCATAAGGCGCGGGAATGTCGCTGTCGTCGGTGACGACTGGGATCGGCCGGCCCGCCTGGCGCGCCGCCGTGGCCACCTCGGCGCAGCGCTCGGCGAGAACGAAGGCGGCATTCATCTCGGAATGGGAGATGATGTATTCGAGCTCGCTCATGCGCAGATCGGGATTGATCGGCACCACGGAGACGCCAAGCGCGTTCAGCGCGAACCACAGCTCGATGAACACCGGCCGGTTCTGGAGCAGAAGCCCGACCCTGTGTCCTTCGCCATAGCCGCGGTCCGTGAACGCCTGCCGCCGGGCCTCGATCCGCGCGAGCATCGCGCCGTAGGAGAGCTCGCCGGCTGCGATGCCGTAAATGCCGGCGGTCTCCGGCAGCACGTTGAGGAAGCCGGCCTCACCGCGGCGCAGCGCGGTCTCGCGAAAGCGGGCGTAGACTGTGGTCGCGGCGGTCAAGATGCACTCACATGAAGAGCTGAATGTTGCCGAACGGCGCGTCGAAATTGACGAGGTCGACGCGCTTGAGCTTGATCTTCAGGCCGTCGCCGACCTGCACGAGATCGTGTGATGCCCATCCCGAATAGCGCTCCAGCAGGTCGCCGCGCGTCTCGGTGTAGATGTAGGACGTGCGTGCCCTAAACACGCCGGCCGCAGCATCGCAGGCGATGATACGTGGCGCCTGAAGCAGATGGTGGCAGCGGCTCTTCGGCTTCTGGCTGAAGGTGCGTTCCCCGGCAAGGCGTTCAACCCGTACCTTGAGCAGCAGCAGATCCTCGTACATCAGGGAAGGCTGGAGTACTGGATCCTGCTGCTGCCATTCGAGCGGCATCCAATAGCGCCCTTCGGGATGAAACAGATCGAGCCAGCTCTGCCACTGCATGGTGTCGAGCAGCTCGGCCTCGCGATAGATGAAATCCGTGACGGCTTTCTCGTCGATCATTCCGCGACCTCGGCATGCTTGTCCATGCCCATGGTCATGAATTTGGCCCAGGCGTGAAACTGGTTGCGCATCTGCCGCTCGGACGTCCCGTTGATGACGGCGGTGACATCAGGCTGTTCGTCGGGCTCGTAGAGGCGGCGCAGATTGATCCACTGATTTCCGTTGGACTTCAGGCCTTCCTGCGCCCGCTCGTACATTTCGAGGTCGTCGTGCCCGACGATCGAGGTCGGCGCGTTGATGAAGCGGTTGTACATCAGGGCACGCTCGTAGAGCTTGTCGGGCGCGCCGACCAGACGATAAACCCAGCTCTCGACGAGCGTCCTGTCGACCGCGATCGGGATGAAATTGCGCAGGATCTGGACGGCGCCTTTGACCATGACGTTCGGGAAATAGACGGTGTTGTGCCTGATATCGCCGAGAATCTCGTGAGCCCGCGTCTCGCCATAGGCCGCGACCATCTGCTCGAGATAGCCGTCGACGTCGGAATAATTGGAATGGATCGAATTGGCAACGCCGGTGTGGCCATGGCCGTTGGGCCAGATCCTGATGCCGCTCTGCTCGTAGAATTCGTACGGGCTCATGAACGGGCCGTAGAGCTGCACCGCCATCGGTGTCTCCGTGGAATCGCCCTGCTCGCGTTTCCAGACCTTGACCGCGGTACCCGCCGAGCTCTCGTGCGCGACCATGGGATGACAGGTGTCGGTCTGGTTCTCGACCAGCATCTTCCAATTGCAGGTGTGCATATAGCGGATCGGCGCGGCCAGAACCTCGAGCTTGCCCTGTGGCGAGCGGTCGACCATGTTGTCGATGGTCGAAAGGCTTGGGCCGAAATAGTCCTCGAAGGACACGCCGGTCTCGCTCAGCCGCGCGAAGATGAAGTCGCGATAGATCGCGACGTTCTTTATTCTTGATAAGCCTTCATTCGCCTGGGTGTCGCCGAAACCGGTGCTCTCATAGCCCTTCTTCAAGGGGATCGCGAGCAGCGAGCCGTCGGTCCTGAACGACCATGCGTGATAGGGACAACGAAAGAACTTTCCGGCATTGCCGCAAGGCTCCGAGGCGATCTTGACGCCCTTGTGCGGACAACGGTTGTAGAAGACATGAATGGAGCCGTCGATATGGCGGCTGGCCATCACCGGCTGCCGGCCGATATTGGCGGTGATGAAATCGCCGGGCTTCGCCAACTGGCTCGCATGGCCGACACAGACCCAGCTGTTGGGAAACAGATGCGCCATCTCGAGCTCGAAGATCTCAGGATCGACGTAGACGTCGCGATGCACCTCCGCCTCGCGCACCAGCGCTGCGATCGACCGCGCATTTCCAGCGTATCCAGCCATGACGTTCCTGTCCTCGTCCTAGAGATCCAGCACCAGCCGTTCCGATTTTGCGCGCGACACACAGATCTGCATGACCTTGTTGGACGCCTTCTCGGCGTCGCTCAGGATGACATCGCGGTGATCGGGAACGCCTGCGATCACGCTGCACTGGCAGATGCCGCAATCGCCGCGCCGGCAGTCGGAGAGAACCTCGTGCCCCGCTGCTTCCAGCGCCTCGATGATGCTGCGATCGGCTGCGACGGTGATGATCTCGCCCGTCGATCTGAGCTCCACCTCGAACGAACGGTTCGGCGCGCCGGGCGGCTCCGCCTTGAAGCGCTCGTCGTGGATGCGATTGGCGGCAATGCCGCTGGCGAGAGCCGCTGCCTTCACCGCTTCGATCATGCCTGCGGGACCGCAGACATAGACATGGGCGTTCGCAGGCGCGCCGTGCAGCGCGGCGGCGATGTCCAGGCACGAAGCGTCGTTGTCGTAATGAACGGACAGGATGCTCGCACACACCGTCTCCAGTTGCGGCAGGAACGCCAGCAGACCCGGCGCCCGTCCGGCGTAGTGAAGATGGTGGGCAACGCCCCTCGCCTTGAGCTCGGCCGCCATGGACAGGATCGGCGTGATGCCGATGCCGCCGGCGAACAGCAGCGCAGGCGCACCGTCCTCATGCAGCGGGAAATTGTTGACGGGCTCCGAAGCCGTCACGACATCGCCGATCTCGAGCGCATGCATGAAGGCCGAGCCGCCGGTCGACGTCCGCTCGCGCAGAACGCCGAGCGCGAGGACTCCCTCGGGCAGGCCCGGCAAGGCCATCAAGGAGTAAGGCCGGTCTCCCCCGCTTGGCAGCGACACGCGGATATGCGCACCCGCCTGCCATCGCGGAACCGCACCGCCCTCCACGCCGAACAGAAGGCTTCGGATCGTCGGCGTCTC
Source organism: Bradyrhizobium sp. Rc2d (assembly GCF_900099855.1). NCBI lineage: Bacteria > Pseudomonadati > Pseudomonadota > Alphaproteobacteria > Hyphomicrobiales > Nitrobacteraceae > Bradyrhizobium > Bradyrhizobium sp. Rc2d. Next base: position 100,531 of record NZ_FNCU01000012.1, read on the forward strand.
CGCCGCGACCGACTGCACCTTGAGCCTCAGCGGATGCGCGTCCATTGGCCGGGTCTTGCAATATATGAATTTGCATATTTTTAGACATATAATAATTTGGATGTCAATCGCCTGCTCGGGTCGACAGGCGCTGGACCCCAACCCGAGGCCTCGCGCCGGCCGGCCCTATTCGATCGGCGCCGGCCGCACCAGCTGGAAGAGCTCACGAGGCCTCGCATACCAGCCTGAGCCGTGCATGCGGGCAATGAGGTCGAGGCTGACCGTATCGATATGGCCTCGGCGCGCGTCGATCACGAACTGCTCGGCCACGTGAGCGCAGACGATCTCGCCGATCACGGCGATTTGCCGGGGCCCGGTCTCATGGACCGAGAGGGAGCGACATTCGAACGCAACCGGGCATCCCTTGATGAGCGGAGGCGAAATCATCTGCGCGGGGAGCGTCTCCAGCCCCGCAATCTCAATCTCGTCGATCTCGGAGGGAGCATCGACCGCGGTCGCGTTCATCGCTTCTGCCATCTGGTGCGGCACCAGGTGGACGGCGAACTCACCCATCTCGACGATATTCTGCGCCGTGTCCTTCAAACCTCGCTGCGGATGACGCAGCAAGCCGAGCACCACCGTCGGCGGCTCATGCCCGAGAACGTTGAAGAAGCTGAAGGGCGCCGCATTGGCGATCCCATCCCGGGACCTCGTCGTCACCCACGCGATGGGTCGCGGCGTAACGGTCGCGGTGAGGATCTTGTAGCGGATATCCGCCGGAAGCTGACCCATATCGAAGAGCATCGGTCCCCCAATTGCGCACGCGAACGGAGCTGACGGCTGAGAAGTTACGCCCCGCAGCCAAATGCGAGACGTTTTATTTGGTCATATACATATGACGAGGTCAAATACGCGCGCGACGGCATCAGCCGCTGTCGTGATGCCCTTATACCCTTCTGCCGAACTTCACGTCCCTATCCGCACCGATCTTCGACCAGGCCAGATCATGATCGCGGCCATCACGATACGAGTCTCTTATCTAAGTGGTGCGATGACGCTCGATAGATGAAAGATCAGGCGACACTCCGAGTCCCGGGCCTTCGTCCAATTCAATCATGCCTTCCGTCACGTTGAGGACCGGGCCGCAAAACAGATCGCGCAATGGATTGTCGTTGGCGTCGACTTCCAGCCAGCCATCACCTCCGATGCCGGCGAGAAGATGCGCGGATGCAAGCAAGCCGAGGCCTCCGCCGAGATAGTGCGGGCAAAACGTCTTGCCCGCCTTCAGAATGTCGCGCGCCAGTGGAGCGCAGACACTGAGGCCGCCCCATTTCGCAATATCGGGCTGAACCACGCCGAGCACGTCTTCGGCCAGCACCTCCTTGAAGCCTTCGACGCTCGAAATGTTTTCGCCGGCGGCAATCGGCATCTTCCCTGCGGCGCGCAGTCTGCGCCATTCCTCGCGCGGCCGATCGGCGCGAATCGGCTCTTCCAGCCAGCGCAGATCGAACTCGGCAAGCCGCGGCAGCATCTCCATCGCCTGCGTGAGTGACCAGCCCTGATTGGCATCGCTGGCAAGCATGCCAGCGCCGACGATCCCACGCAGCGCGGCCAAATTGGCGAGGTCGGTCTCGGCGCCGAAGCCAACCTTCAGCTTCAGCGCGCGATGGCCGCGCTTGAGCGCGGCCTCCGCCGTCTGCACGGCACCGCCGGGATTGATGCCGCTGGCATAGACCTTGATCTTGCGTGACTGACCGCCGAGGAGCCGCCACAACGGCAAGCGTCGGCGGCGCGCGGAGAGATCCCACAGCGCCAGATCGATGCCCGAAATCGCCTGCGCGAACGGACCGGGTTCACCGCATTGAAGCGCCAGAACTTCGGTGCCCTTGGTCAGCGCCTCGAAGGCCTGGCCAGGACCGTCGAACTTGCGTCCGACGAGGCCGGGGGCGAGCACCTCGTTGACGAGCCGGGCGCGATGCTCGGCGCCCGGAGCTGGAAAATTGGACCAGGCCTCACCCCATCCCTCGACGCCGTCTTCGTCGACGGCGCGAACGAAGACGGCGGGACGGTTGAGCATCTTGCCGAACGACGTCACCACCAGCGTCGCCAACGGATAGCGATAGCAGAACGCCTCGATCGAGCGGATGGTGAAGCTGTCAGTCATGTTGCGGATCCTGCGATCGGGATGAACCACGCAGAGCCACTATCTCAATAGGCGCGCGCGAAGTCACCTTCCTGCTTGATATCAGTGAACACCGGAAAGCGCGCCTTCCACGGCCTGCCCTTGGCCGTGGTCAGCTTGTTGAGCCGCTCCAGCACGCCGAGGCCGTCCTTGCGCAGGCTCGCCGACACCGCCGCGCGGTCCGGAAAGTTCTTCAGGACGGCATCGAGCCAGATGGTGCGGCCGGCGAGGAAGCCGCCCGCTCCCGCCGCATAGGCGAAGTCGAGGACTCGCTCGAACTTTTCCGGTGCAGCGCCGCCCGACAGCAGCACCCACGGGATGCTGCGCTCGCGGCAGATATCCCCGATCGCATCGAACTCCTTCTGTGCGGCCTTCGCTTCCGCGCTGCCGTCGCGGGCCGGCAGGCTGCCCGCCGCAAGCGGGCTCTCCAGCTTGAGGAGATCGACGCCATATTCGGGCTTGGCGAACTCGCGCACGCTGTCGATGACAAGGCCCGGCAGCTTGCCCGGCGATTCCACATAGTCGGCGGTATGATTGGCGCTGCCGAGGAACGGATAGACCAGCAGCTCGAGGACATAGGGAATGTCGTGACGGGCGCAGTCTTCGCCGATCTCGCGCACGAAACGCTTCTGGTGCTCGTTCACCGCAGCGTCGGCATCCGGCCGGTACCAGGCCAGCACCTTGACGGCGTCGCCGCCCATGGCGCGGATCTTCTCGACGCTCCAATTGGTAATCGCGCGCGACTTGCGGCCACCCGCCGTTTCCTCGACGCGGTGCTCCTCGAGAGTCATGATCAGGCCGCAGCGCGGCGGCAAGAGATCGATCGCGGCGGGCACGGCAAAGTTCGGGTCGAACAGCATCGAGCTGCAATGCGGCGCGAGGTTCTCGACGAGAAGACGCTTGGCCGCCGTGACATCGGAATATTCGACCTGATCCCGCGTGATGCCCTTTGCCTTGGCGATGGCGTCGAACAGTGGCGGCCGCTGGTCCAGCGCGACCATGCGAAAGTGGCCATCCGCGTCAGCCAGCCGTGCCAGGCCGCGGTTCTTTCCGATCGTTCTCATGGCTTCGTCCTCATGAATGCAAGACACTCGTTGATATCGGGGATTCCGTTGCGGCCGCCGGCGTGGCGGCATTTCATAGCGGCTGTCGCCGCCGAAAACGCCATGGCGGCGCGCACATCGAGGCCGCCGCCGATCGCAAGCGCATAGGCGCCGTGAAAGACGTCGCCGGCGCCCGTGGTGTCGACGACTTCGACGGCATAGGCCGGCTGCCGATGCGACTGGCCGTTCTCGTACCAGCTCACGCCTCCTTCGCCGCGCGTGACGGCGATGACCCGGCAGCCGAAGCGCGCGAGCGCCGCGAGAGAGTCATCCTTGGCCGAGCCGGCAAAAGATGTGAGCGCGGGCTCCGAGAAGATCGCGTGGTCGGTCAGCGGCAGCAGCCGCTCGAACACCTCGGCGTCGGCCATGTCGCCGTCGAGCACAGTCGGAATGCCGCGCGCGCGGGCTTCGCGGAACAGCGTCGCTGCGCCCTCGACCCAGCGCGGATCGGCCAGCACGGAGGATGCGCGCGCGACGGCTTCGAGCGGAAGCCAATCCGCGGCTTCCGGAAAGAGCCCGCGGAAATTGACGATCTGCCGCTCACCGGAACTGCCGACGATGATCCCGGAGACGGACGAGCGGCCGTCGGGAAACAGCCGAAAATTCTCGACATCGACGCCTTCGATCGTGAAGGCCGATTTCATCTCATGGCCGGCGGCGTCATTCCCTGCCCGCCCCCAGAACGCGACGGACGCGCCGAGCCTTGCTATCGCGACCGAAGCGTTGGCAGCCATGCCGCCGCCAAGCGTGCCGTAACCTGTGGCCTTGATCTTCTCGCTTTGACCCGCGAACAGGCGATCGACACGCCAGACCTGGTCGAGCGCCGACAGACCCAGGCAGATCACGTGCACGGACCTGGCCCTAGACGCCACGTCCGCCAGCGCCGAGAGATCACCGATGTGCGCGGATGCACTCACCGCAGGACCTGTCCGTTGGACGCATCGAACAAATGCGTCTTGCCCGCTAGCGGACGAAGGCTGAGACGATCGCCAACCTTCGGCCGCAGCGATGGATCGACCCGCGCGATCGCGGAGGCGCCGGCGAGATCGAAATGGATCAGCGTATCCGAGCCGAGCGGTTCGACCAGCTTGACGTTGATGGCAAGACCGTCGGCGGCATCCGTGGCCACGGTGAAATGTTCAGGGCGGATGCCGAGAACGGCATTGCCGGCCTGACGCAGGCGGCCTGAGGCCTCGCTGTCCAGCGGCACTGCCGTTCCGCCTTGCGAAAGAAGCGCACGCTCCTGGCGCCACTCGACCGGAAAGAAATTCATGGCGGGCGAACCGATGAAGCCGGCGACGAACTGGTTGGCGGGCCGCTCGTAGACCGTCTCCGGCGTGTCGTATTGCTGGATCGTGCCGCTCTGGAGCACAACGATCCGGTCGGCCATGGTCATGGCTTCGATCTGGTCGTGCGTGACGAAGACCATGGTGGTCTTCAACTCCTGCGACAGTGCCTTGATCTCGGCCCGCACCTGCCCGCGCAGCTTCGCGTCGAGATTGGACAGCGGCTCGTCGAACAGGAAAGCCTTGGGATTGCGCACGATGGCGCGGCCCATGGCGACGCGCTGGCGCTGGCCGCCCGACAGTTCCTTCGGCTTGCGGTCGAGATATGGCTCGATGTGCAACAGCGCCGCGGCGCGCTTGACACGCGCATCGATCTCCGCCTTCGGCACGCCACGCAACTCCAGCGCAAACGACATGTTGTCGTAGACCTTCATGTGCGGATAGAGCGCGTAGTCCTGGAACACCATCGCGATGTCGCGCTGCGCGGCCTGCACGCCGTTGACACGCTTGTCGCCGATGTAGAGGTCTCCCGACGAAATCGGCTCGAGCCCGGCGATGATGCGCAGCAAGGTCGACTTGCCGCAGCCCGACGGGCCGACGAAGACGACGAATTCATGGTCCGCGATCTCCAGGTTGAGATCGGGGATCACGGTGAAATTGCCGTAGCGCTTGACGAGATTGCGGATCGAGATCGAGGCCATGATCGCTCAGTCCAGCGCCAGAACCGGCTTGATCAGCTCGCCCTTGGCGAAGCGGGCGAAATTCTCGGGCAGAGCCGACAGGCCGAACTCGCCATCGACGAGGACGCGGTATTCGTCCTTGTACTTGCGCAGCAGCTCGACATTCGGCTCGAAATCCGAGACCGGGAAATAGAAGGTCCGGATCATGTAGAAATCCTTGCGGCGGAACACCTTGCCTTCCTCGATGGTCCAGGGCGCGGCGTTCTCGCCGACCAGCACCAGGGCGCCGCGCGGCAGCACCAGCTCGATGCCGAGGTTGCGCGCCGCATGCGCGCCGGAGCACTCCATGATGAGGGCAAAGCGCCTGGAGGTATCGCCGACGGCGTGCGCCTTCGCGCCGAAGGATTGCGCGATCTTGAGGCGCGCGGCGTTGGGATCAGCGACATAGACGTCGTCGTAGCCGAGTGCGCGGAGCGCCAGCACGACGCCGAGGCCGACGGGCCCTGCCCCCATCACGAGAACCGGTCCGGCTTCGGCCGGCGGCACCACACGGCCGACGAAGCGCACGGCGTGGCCGGACGTGCCGATGGTGTCGAGCAGCAACGGCGCAAGGCTGTCCTCGATATCGTCGGGCACCGGCAGCAGGCAGTTTTCCGGCACCGGCACATATTCGGCATAGCCGCCCGGCCTGTTCCAGCCGATCAGGCTGGAGACTTCCAGGCACATCTGGGTATCGCCGCGCATGCAGGCCGCGCAGTGATCGCAGTGCAAGGGGATATAGACGGCGCAGCGCCGGCCGTGCAGGCGATGACCAGGCTGCTCGACGACGCCAAAAATCTCGTGGCCCGCGGTGAACTCGGCGCCCTTGTGCCAGAGCTTGAAGTCCGAGCCGCACAGCGCGGTACGCGAGACGCGCACGAGCACCTCGCCGGTGCCGACATCGGGCATCGCAACACGCTCGATGGTGATGCGGTCGTTGCCGTGAAAGACCGCGGCCTGCATGATCGAATTGGGACGAGGTGACAAGTTCATCAGATACCTAACCTTTCACCGCACCGAGCGTCAGTCCGGACACCAGCCAGCGCTGCACGAGAGCTGCCAGCACCAGCGGCGGCAACGCGATCAACGTCGCCGCGGCCATCAGCGCGCCCCATTGCGTCGAGCCCTCGCCGATGAAGTTGAAGGCCGCCGCGATCAGCGTCTTGGTGTCGCCGTTGGAGAGCACCAGCGCAAACAGGAAATAGTTCCACGAGAACACGAAGGCGAGGATCGCCGCGACGGCGACGCCGGATGCCACCAGCGGCAGCGCGATGCGCCAGAGGATACGCGTGACGCTGCACCCATCCACCTGCGCCGCCTCGAACACGCTGCGCGGGATGCCGTCGAACGACGGCAGCAGGACCCAGATCACGATCGGCAGCGTGATCACCGCGTGGCTGAGGATCAGCGCGGTGTAGGAGCCGATCATGCCGACCTGCCGGAACATGACATACCATGGCAGCAGAAACAGCGTGCCGGGCGCCATGCGGGCGGCCAGCGTCAGGATCGCCGGCCACGAAATCCGGGTCCAGGAGACCGCGAAGGCGGCGGGGATTCCGAACAGCAGCCCAAGCGCGGTCGAGCCGACGGTGACGATAAGGCTGTTGAGCGCATAGCTCAGGAACGGCGTGGTCTTGGTCAGCTCGACATAGTTGTCCAAGGTCGGCATGAAGATCAGCGTCGGCGGATAGGCGGTGACCTCGAAGGACGGCTTGAATGAAGACAGCACCATCCAGACCGTTGGCGCCATGATGATGATCCCGGCCAGCACGAGCTGCACCAGGTTGAGCCAGCGGATCCAGCGATCGGTATTGGCAGCGTCCGTCATGGCGTCACCAGGCGACTGCGCCGCGCAGGCGGTTGAAGGCGAGTACCGCGCCGAACACGATCGCCGTCAGCGTCAGCATCAAGGCGCTGGCATAGCCGATGTTGAAGAATTCGAAGCCGACCCGGAAGCCGTAGATATTGAGCGTATTCGACGCGTTCCCCGGACCGCCCTGGGTGGTGATGTAGATGATGTCGAAAAAGCGCAGGAGATCGACGCTGCGCAGGATCGCCGCGGTGACGATGGTGGGCAGCAGCAGCGGCAGCGTGATGCGCTGAAAGGTCCTGAACGGGGATGCGCCGTCGATCTGCGCGGCCTCGTAGACGCTCGGCGGCAGCGATTGCAATCCACCCAGCACGATCAAGGCGACGTAAGGCGTCCACTGCCAGCTGTCGATCAGAGCAACCGTCGGAATGACAAGTGACGGCGAGGCCAACCACTCCGACGGCGGCAGACCGAACGCTTGCAGGATGTAGTTGGCCGCCCCCAGCGAGGGATCGAGGATCACCAGCCACATCATGCCCGCCACCACCGGCGGCATCATGAACGGCGAGATGAACAGCGAGCGCACGATCCCCGGCAGGCGCTTGGCGTGAAACAACACCAGTGCGAGCCACACGCCGAAGACGAGCTGCAGCACCAGTGACAGCACATAGAGCGCGATCGTGACCCACAGCCCGTGCCAAAACTCGTAGTCGGAGACGAGCTTGGAATAATTGGCGAGGCCCGCGAAGGACTGCTTGCCGGTCGAGGAGAAATTCTGGAAGCCGAGCCAGACCGTATAGACGACGGGAAACGCGATCATCGCGACCGTGAAGATCACGGCCGGCGCCGAAAGCGCCGACATTTCCAGCTTTTGCCGGTCCTGCGTGAGTGTCGCAGCCGCATCAGACATGCGTGCGTTTCCTTGAGAGTGACGAGGTGCCGGCAGGCAGCAGGCCTGCCGGCATCAAGCGATTACTTCTGGGCGATCAGCGCATCCAGCGCCTTGTCGGCATCCGCGCAGGCCTGGTCGATCGGCTTCTGCTTCAGGATAAGATCCTGCACCGCCTGACCGATGAACTCGCGCGATTCCGGGTTCGCAACGATGGGATAGCCGACCTCGGACGAGCCCTTGGTGGCGAGCACGTCGAGCGCGGCCTGCCATTCCTTGCGGACCGGCTCCTCGTCGATCCACTTGCGATAGTCGGGATCCTTGGCGACGGACGGACGCGGCGGGGCAATGCCCTGGAGCGCCATCTTCTTCTGCACCTCGGGGCTCGTCGCCCATTGCACGAAGTACCAGGCCGCCTCCGGCTGCTTGCTGTGCGAGGACACCGCCATGCCCCAGCCGATCGTGGTCGGCACCTGGCCGGCCTCGCCCGCCGGGAACGGCAACAGGCCGGTGTCCTTCAACCGCGCACCGCCTTCCATCACCGTGCGCAATTCATTCGAGGATTCGAACGCCATCGCGGCGCGGCCGCCGCGGTAGAGCGCCGAAATCTGCTGGAAGCTGTAGTTGACGACGCCGGGCGGTCCGAAATCGCGCAGCAGCCGGCTATAGGTGTCGAGCGCCTCCTTGCCCTTGGCCGAGCAGAGGTTCGACTTGCCGCCGGCAATGTAGCTGCCGCCGATATTGTGCAGCATGTTGCTGAAGGTGTAGGCGACCGCGGGCTTGAGACCGCGCGAGACGAACGGCGTCACCGCACTGTCGCAGGTCTTGATCTTCGCGGCGGCTGCTTCGACCTCCTTGATGGTCTTCGGCGCCTCAAGGCCGCACTTCTTGAAGATGTCGGTGCGGTAATAGAAGATCGGACCCTCGATGTTCATCGGCATGCTGGTCAGCTTGCCGCCGAACGTCGCGGCCTTCAGCAGCGCCTGGCTCAGCCCTGCCGGATCGTATTCCTTGGCCACCTCGTTCTTGGCCATCGCGGTGAGATCGCCGTACCAGCCTGCGGCGGCGAACTGCTCGCCCTCGCGCGAGGGCAGCGTCATGAACGCATCGACCTCGTCGCTGTTCGCATTCATGACGGTGACCAGGCGCTGGCGCATCTGCTGCTCCTGATAGCCGTCGACCCTCAGGGTCATGCCGGTCAGCTTCTCGAAATCGGCCTTGTAGGTCAGCAGCGCCTGCGCGACCGGATTGTTGTTGGCGAGAAAGGTGACGGTCTTGCCCTTGAACTTCATCCAGTCGAAATCGGCCGCGTGCGCCTGCGCACTGGCCGCCGCAATCGCGAGAACGGGCAACGCGACATGGGTCGCGAGCATCCTAGCCTTCATCGAACTCTCCTCCCGGCTGGCCGCCTTAAGCTGGCGGACCTTTTTGAACACGTTTGAGCACCACTTGAAAACGGTTACAATCTAGACCTCACATCCACGGTGTCAAGCGATGGACAGGCGTCACAATCTGCGGCAGATTTGCATCATCTTCGTGACTTCACGGCTCACCACGCAGGATGTAACGTTACATTCATGAGACTGACCAACGCCAAGTCCGTGAAACAGGGCATCCGCGCCGTGGCGGCCCGCGCCGGCGTGTCGACGGCGTCGGTCTCGCGCGCTCTCAACAATCCCGATGCGGTGAGCCCATCCCTGCGTGCGCGCATCGAACAGGCCATCGACGCGCTCGGTTACATCCCGCATGCGCCGGCGCGCATCCTGTCGTCGCGGCGCTCGCGCACCCTCGGCGCGATCGTGCCGACGATCGACAACACGATGTTCGCGCGCGGCATCGCCTCGCTCCAGCAGTATCTCTCCTCGGTCGGGTACATGCTGTTTCTCACCACGAGCGGATATGATCTCGATGTCGAATTGCAACAGGCGCGCAACCTGATCAGCCGCGGCGTCGACGGCCTCGTGCTGCGCGGCGATTGCCATCACGACGGATTGCGCAAGCTGCTGGCCGACAACGCGGTGCCGTTCATCAATGTCGGCATCTACCAGCCCGACCGGCCCTACCCCTGCGTCGGCACGGACAATGAGGCAGCCGCCCATCGCGCCGCCGCGCATGTCATCGAACTCGGCCATCGCCGCATCGGGATCGTCTCGGCCCTCCAGCGCAACAACGATCGCGCCAGTGCCCGCGTCGCCGGCTTTCGTCGTGCGCTGGCCGAAAACGGGATCGAGCTGCCGCCGCAATGGCATGTCGAGGTGCCCTACACGCTGGACGACGCACGCGAGGCGGCGCGCTATCTCCTCAACCTCAAAGACCGTCCGACGGCCGTGGTGTGCGGCAACGACGTCATCGCCTATGGCGTGTTGCTCGAGGCGGAGCGCGACGGGTTCTCCGTGCCGCGCGATCTTTCGGTGGTTGGCTTCGACGACCTCGACTGGAGTCGCCATTTGCGGCCGAGCCTGACCACGATCCACGTCCCGACCGCAGAAACCTGGCAGCGCGCCGGAGAATATCTGGTGCGCAGCCTCGCCGGCGAGCAGACCATCATGCATCGCGAGATCGACTTCTCGCTGGTGGTCCGCGAATCGACGGCTCCGCCTCCGAAATCCCTGAAGTGAGACAGTCCCGATGAATTCGAATTTCTCCCTCGCAACCGGCTTTCATGCCGTCGTGATCGGCGGCGCCGGCGACATTGGCGCGGCGATCAGCAACCAGTTTTGCGACCTCGGCGCGTCGGTGACTGCAACGGGCGCGAACGAGGCCGATCTTGCCCGCACCCTGCTCAAGCCACGCACCAGGCTCACGCTCGCGACGCTGGATGTCACCGATGATGCCGCCGTCACGTCCTTCGCGCGGCAGCACACGCGCGTCGACGCGCTGGTCAACTGCGCCGGCATTCTCGCACGCGACAAGGAATTCGAGATCGAGACCTTCATGAAGGTGCTCGACGTCAATCTTACCGGCACGTTCCGGACCTGCATGGCGTTCCACCCCCAGCTCGCGGAGACGAAGGGCTCGATCGTCAACATCGCCTCGATGAATGCGACGCTGGCGCTGCCGCGGATTCCCGCCTATTGCGCCAGCAAGGGCGGCGTCGTGATGCTGACCAAGGCGCTGGCTTTGAAGTGGGCCGACGAAGGCATCCGCGTCAATGCGGTGGCGCCCGGCTATATCGAAACGGCGATCAATGCCGCCGGCCGCACCGACCGTGCCCATTATCAGCGCATTGCCGACCGGACCGCGTTCAAGCGCTGGGGACAGCCGGAGGATATCGCCGGAGCCGTCGCCTTCCTGTGCATGCCGGCTTCACAATATGCGACCGGCACAGTGGTCGCGGTGGACGGAGGATTCCTCGCGGGATGAACCTGCACCCGCGACCTGTTGCACCGCGAAACTATTTGCGCCGCAACATCCAAAATGAGACTGCCCGTCAAGCCGAACGAGGCGTCCGCGCATGCACCGCATGCGACTTCGGCTAGCCTCCCCGTCAAATCCGCGAGCCCTTCGAGCTGCGGGCGCAGCGCCGGTCCGGCGTGGCGACAAATCGACGACACAGGGAGGAGCACAATGTCGAAATGCAGTGTGGGGCTGCTGGCGCTGAGCAGCCTGTTTCTTTCAGGCGCCGCGATCGCGCAGGAAAAGATCAAGGTGGGGGTGACCGCAACGCTCGAAGGCACGTACACGGTGCTCGGCGAGGACGGCATGCGCGGCCATCAGACCGCCCTCAACGTGCTCGGCAAGAAGGTCGGCGACAAGGAACTCGAATTCATCGTCGCCTCGACCGACGCAACGCCGGACTCCGCCGTGCGCGCCGTGCGCAAGCTGATCGAGCAAGACAAGGTGCAGATCCTGCTCTCACCGCTCTCCGGCGACGAGGGCATCGCGGTGAAGAATTTTGCGAAGACCCACCCCGAGCTGACCTTCATCAATGCGGCCTCCGGCGCCCAGGAAACGACCTATGTCGATCCGGCCCCGAACTTCTTCCGCTACAACATGGACGGCGCGCAGTGGCAGGTCGGCCTCGGCAAATACGCCTATGAGGAAAAGAAGTATCGCAAGATCGCAACCGTCGGCGAGGACTACTCCTTTATCTACACCCAGGTGTTCGGGCTGGTGCTTGAGTTCTGCGGCATGGGCGGACAGGTGACCAACCGGCAATGGGTGCCGCTCGGAACGAAGGATTTCGCCTCCGTCATCGCCGCCCTGCCCGACGACGTCGACGCCATCTATCTCGGGCTTGGCGGCGCGGATGCCGTAAACTTCCTCAACCAGTACCAGCAGGCCGGCGGCAAGGCACATCTGATGGGCGGTTCCATCATGATCGACCAGACCATCCTGTCGTCGAAGGGCAACGCCAAGAATGCGCTGATCGGCACCATCGCCGCGAGCGGCCAGGCCGATACCTGGGAGGATCCGGGCTGGCAGAAGTTCGTGAAGGCCTATCAGGACGCCTTCCCGCCCAACAAGCGCTTTCCAAGCCCGTCGCTGCTCGCGACCAACTATTATGGCTCAACCATGGCGCTGATCCTCGCGCTGCGTCAGGTCAACGGCGACCTTTCCAACAACCAGGCGAAGTTCAAGGAAGCGCTGGCGAAGATCGAGCTCGATGCGCCGAACGGCAAGATCAAACTCGACTCCAACCGCCAGGCGATCGGCACCAACTTCGTCACCGAAGTCGTCGATGACGGCAAAGGCGCGCTGTTCAGCAAGGTCGTGAAGGTGATCCTGAACGTGAACCAGACGCTCGGCTATGATCCGGCCGTGTTCTCCAAGATCGGGTTGCCGGGCCGCACAGTACCGGAATGTAAGAAGTACTGACGCATCACGCCTGCGCAGGCGGAGAGCGACTTGCTGACGCGGTCGCTCTCCACTCTTGCAATCTCGTCGGCGTTGTTGAACGCTGGCCGAAAAGACAAGAACATTCGGGAGGGGAAGGCATGAGCCGTGCGCTCGCCGTCTTCCACGGCCGCTTCGGCCGGGCGACGGTTTATCAGTTGAACCGCCCTTTCAATATTCACGCCCATCGTGAAGGTCATCTGATCTTCCATGTCGGCGGCATGCCGGCATGCATCGATGTCTCCAACGGGCATTATGATCTCACCGAATCCTCCGTGGTCGCCGTCAATCCATGGGAGCCGCATAACTTCCTGCCGGCCGATCTCGACGGCGGCGCGATCTTCTTCGTGCTGTACGTCAATGCCGAATGGTTTGCGCCGGATGCATCCGGCTCCGACCGCATGCGTTTCGGCCGCACCCAGTTCAGGCGCACGCCTGCGCTCGACAAGCACATCAGGCGGACCGCCGCGCTCGTGTGCGGCGCACCATCGCTTTCCAGCCTCGATTCCGAGCTGCGGCGGCTGATCGACATCTGCTACGACGAAAGCTGGCAGCAAGCTGAGATCGCGCGCGATGCGCGCGCCAATGGTGCCGTGACCGACTTCCGTGTGCGCAAATGCATCAGGCTGATGTCGGAGAGTCCCGGAGCCGAGATGGAGCTGGATACGATCGCGCGGGAATCCGGTCTGTCTCGGCCGCATTTCTACGGCTGTTCCGGGTCCAGACCGGCGTCACGCCGAACCTCTATCTCAACACGCTGATCATGGAACAGGCGCTCGAAGCGCTGGTGGCGAGCGAGGCGCCTATTGCCGATATCGGCTTCGATCTCGGCTTCTCCTCGCAAAGCGGCTTCACCCGCTTCTTCGCCGCCAATGTCGGGATGGCTCCGACCGATTATCGTCGCGCGGCCAAGGTTTTGCGCGCCTGAGCTCTGCGCGAAAAGATACTCACGATCAAACGTCCTCCTCGCAGCCCGGCTAGGATGTGGGCAACGCGATCCCGCTAGAGGATTGCGAGTCCAGGGAGGACGTTCGCCCATGGCGAGGTACGCAGCCGCTGCGAGGCTGTCTGACCTACACTCGATGAGCCTTCGGCGTGCCGCCTGGGCGAACGGGCGGCGCACATGAGCCGCTTTGTCGAACGCCATCCCGCCTGGGCGCTGATCGCAATCATTGCCATTGCCCTCGGGCTCTGGCTGATCTTCGCGGTCTGGCCGCCGGGCCTCGAAGAGGCCATCGGCCGCAAGCGTGTCTTCCTCAACGCCGTCTTCAACGGCATCACGCTCGGAGGGCTCTACTTCCTCGTCGCCAGCGGCTTCACGCTGATCTTCGGCCTGATGCGCAACGTCAATCTCGCGCACGGCTCGCTCTATCTTTTCGGCGGCTATGTCGGCTACGCCATCAGCGCCTCGACCGACTCCTGGATCCTCAGCTTCATCGTCGCCTTCATCCTGACTGCCCTGGTCGGCGTCCTGCTCCAGGTGATCGTGTTCCGCCGGATGGAGGGACAGGATCTCAGGCAGACCATGGTGACGATCGGGCTTTCGATCGTGTTCGCCGATCTGATGCTGTGGGCCTGCGGCGGCGACTTCTATCAGATCCAGACGCCGAACTGGCTGATCGGCCCGGTGGAGCTGCCACTGATCACTGCGATCAAATCCTCGGGCGAGCCGGTCTATCTCAGATATCCACTGGTGCGGCTCGTGATCTTCGCCGCTTCCGTGATCATCGGCGTAGCCATGTGGCTCGCGCTCAACCGCACCCGGATCGGCATGATCATCCGCGCCGGCGTCGATGATCGCGATATCCTTGCCGCGACCGGCGTGCGCATCCAGCTCGTCTTCGTGCTGGTGTTCGCCTTCGGCGCAGGACTTGCCGGCATCGCCGGCGTGGTCGGCGGCACCTTCCAGTCATTGTCGCCCGGCGAGGACATCCGCTTCCTGCTGGCTTCCCTCGTCGTCGTGATCGTCGGCGGCATGGGCTCGATCCCCGGCGCCGCGCTCGGCGCACTGATCATCGGCCTCGCCGAACAGCTCGGCTCGGTCTACATCCCAACCTACGCCATCGTCGTGACCTTCCTGATCATGGTGCTGGTGCTGGCCATCCGGCCGCAAGGCCTATTGGCGAGGCGCTGAGATGTCGCTCGCCCACGATGCCCGTGTTGCCGTACGCCCCGCCACGATGGCGCAGCGCCCGGCGCGGACATGGCCGGAGGTCAACAATCCCGCGGCCTGGATCGTCGCGGTCATTCTCCTGATCATGCCGCTGATCGCCAACGGCTTCTTCCTGATCGAGATCTTCGCCTCCACCTTGATCCTTGGCACCATGGCGCTGAGCCTGATGTTCCTCGCCGGCTATGGCGGCATGGTCAGCCTGATGCAGCTCACCATTGCGGGATTCGCGGCCTACATGGTCGCCGTGTTCGGCGTCAGCGGCAATGCCAATATCAGCCTGGGCTGGCCGTGGTGGCTCGCGGTCCCGATGGCGCTGGCGCTGGCGACCGCCTTCGGCACGCTCGGCGGCGCGCTCGCGGTCCGCACCGAGGGCATCTACACCATCATGATCACGCTCGCGATCGGCGCTGCCTTCTACTATTTCACCAACCAGAACTGGGCGATCTTCAACGGCCATACCGGCATCAACACCGTGGCCACTCCGCACTTCTGGGGCGTGAACTGGCGCGCCGACATTCCCTTCTATTACGTCGTGCTCGCGGTCGCCGCGCTCTGCTATTTTGCAGTCGAATATCTCTCCCGCGCTCCCTTCGGCCTTGCCCTTCAGGGGGTGCGTGACAATCCGCGGCGCATGGCTGCGCTCGGCTTCAACGTCAATGCGCACCGCGTTGCGGCCTACGCCTTCGCCTCCTTCGTGGCCGCGCTGGCCGGCGTGCTCCAGGTCTGGAATTACCGGCAGATCTCGCCGGGCTCGGTCAGCGTCGGCGCCTGCATCGACGTGCTGATCATTGCCGTCGTCGGCGGCATCACGCGCCCGATCGGGCCTTTCATCGGCGCGCTGATCTTCGTGCTGCTACGGACCTTCGCGCTCGACTTCCTGGTCAGGCTTGGGCTCGACGGCAACCGCTTCCGCCTGCTGATCGGGCTCGGTTTCCTCGCCATCGTGTTTTGGTCCTCGGACGGCGTCATCGGCCTATGGCAGCGCTGGCGCAACCGTCAGCGCCGCGGCGCGGACCGTTCCGGCGGAGGGCGCCGCCATGGATAGCGTCGCCCAGCGCCTCTCCGCCGTGGGTGCCGGCGCCGCGCTGGAGCTGCGTGGCGTGACGCGCCTGTTCGGCGCGCTGGCAGCGCTGACCGACGTCACCATCACCGTGCGCCCGGGCGAGCGGCGCGCGGTGCTCGGTTCGAACGGCGCCGGCAAGACCACGCTGTTCAATTGCATCACGGGCGACTTCCCGCCCTCCTCCGGCACCATCCGCTTCTTCGGCGAGGACGTCACGCACTTCCCGCCCTATGAACGCATCCGGCGCGGGCTGCGGCGGACCTATCAGATCTCAGCGCTGTTCCCCGGCCTCACCGTGCAGGACAACGTCTATCTCGCCTGTCGCGGCGTCTCGCGCGGGCGCTTCTCGTTCCTGCGCCCGGGGCAGAACGATGCCCTGATGCATGCGGCGGACAATCTCGTGCAGGCCGTCCATCTGGCCGCCGTGAAGGACCAGCGCGTGGCCGAACTCGCGCACGGCCAGCAGCGCCAGCTCGAGATCGCGCTCGCGCTCGCGGGCGCACCGCGCTTCGTCCTGTTCGACGAGCCGGCGGCGGGCCTGTCGCCGACCGAACGGGCCGAGCTGATCGAGATCCTGACCTCGCTGCCGGCGCATATCGGCTACATCATCATCGAGCACGACATGGACGTCGCCTTACGCGTCGTCGAAAGCGTCACGATGATGCACAACGGCCGCATCTTCAAAGAAGGCCTGCCGCAGGAGATCCAATCCGATCCCGAGGTGCAGGAGCTCTATCTCGGAGGCGGCCATGAATGAGGTCCGCCGCAGCAAGGCCGCGCTCGAGGTCCGCGGCCTCGATGTCTACTATGGCCACTCGCATGCCCTGCAAGGCGTCGACCTCACCCTGGAGAGCGGCGTGTTCTCCGTCGTCGGCCGCAATGGCATGGGCAAGACCACGCTGTGCAAGGCGATCATGGGTCTGGTGGGCGTGAGCGGCGGCTCGATCCGCGTTCGCGGCGAGGACATCACGCGGCGGGCACCGGCGCAGATCGCCCGGCTCGGCGTCGGCTATGTGCCGCAAGGACGCCGTCTCTGGCGCTCGCTCAGCGTCGACGAGCACTTGCGGCTGGCCGGCGGCCTGCGGCCCGGCGCCTGGACTGTCGATCGCATCTACGACACCTTCCCGCGTTTGGCCGAGCGCAAGGATCACGGCGGCGGCCAGCTCTCCGGCGGCGAGCAGCAGATGCTGGCCATCTCGCGCGCGCTGCTCACCAATCCGCATCTCCTCATCATGGACGAGCCGACCGAAGGCCTCGCGCCCGTCATCGTGGCGCAGGTCGAGGAGATGCTGCTGCGGTTAGGAGAGGACGGCGACATGTCCGTGCTCGTGATCGAGCAGAATATCGGCGTCGCCACCGCGATCTCGCGCAACGTTGCGATCATGGTCAACGGCCGCATCAACCGCATCATCGACTCCGCCCGCCTCGCCGCCGACCGCGAGCTCCAGCAACGCCTGCTCGGCGTCGGGCTCCACGCCGAGCTCGAGCCGGATGTCGACGTCGGCACGTCCGCTGACGATCCCAAGCCGGCACCGCCGCCACGCCGCGACGGACCGATCCGCATCTACATCTCCAACCCGACGCTCCCGACCCGATGGTCGCAACCGGTTCCGATCGCCCGCATCCAGGCCGCAGCGCGCACACTCTCGACAAAAATCGCGCGGCTTGACGAGACGGCGCGGCGCAAGCGCGAGCCGCTGGCGGCGCAGGCCTCCGGCCCACCTATGGTGCTGGTCGTCGGCACGCTCGACACCAAAGGCCAGGAGCTGCGCTTCATCCGCGACATCATGGCGGAAAGCGGCCTGCGCACCCGGCTGGTCGATGTTTCGACCAGCGGGAAACACTCCAGCTGCGATGTCTCCGCGCAGGAGATCGCCCTCAACCACGGCCGCGGCGGCGCGGCGGTGTTCGGTCCCGATCGCGGGGCCGCCGTGACCGCGATGGCTGATGCCTTCGCCAACTGGCTGCGGCGCCAGGGCAATGTCGCCGGCGTGATCTCGGCCGGCGGCTCCGGCGCGGCGTCGCTCGTCGCCCCGAGCATGCGCGCGCTTCCCGTCGGCGTGCCCAAGCTGATCATCTCCTCCATCGCCTCGGGCGATGTCGGGCCCTATGTCGGCCCCGCCGACATCACGATGATGTACTCGGTCACCGACGTGCAGGGGCTGAACTCGATCTCGCGGGCGGTGCTGGCCAACGGTGCCAATGCGCTCGCCGGCATGGTCAAGGCGCGGCTCGATGCGCGCGCCGCAACGGCGCGCGAGGCCGGCGGCCTGCCCTCGGTCGGTATCACCATGTTCGGCGTCACCACGCCCGCGGTGCAGAGGATCGCAGCGGAGCTGCGCGACGATTTCGAATGTCTCGTCTTCCATGCCACCGGGGTCGGCGGTCGCTCCATGGAGAAGCTCGTCGACTCCGGGCAGCTCGCCGGGGTCATCGACCTCACAACCACCGAGATCTGCGATCTGCTCATGGGCGGCGTGTTTCCCGCGACGGAAGACCGCTTTGGCGCCATCATCCGCAGCCGGCTGCCCTATGTCGGCTCGGTCGGCGCGCTCGATATGGTCAATTTCGGCGCGCCCGAGACCATTCCCGAACGTTACCGCGGCCGCAAGTTTCACGTCCACAATCCGCAAGTGACGTTGATGCGGACGACCGCCGAAGAGAACGAGCGCATGGGCCGCTGGATCGGCGAGCGGCTCAACCAGATGGACGGCCCCGTGCGCTTCTTCCTGCCCGAGGGCGGCGTGTCCGCACTCGACGCGCGCGGCCAGCCATTCTGGGATCCGGACGCCGATGCGGCGCTGTTCCGCACGCTGGAGCGCACGGTGCGCCAGACCGGCAACCGTAAGCTCATTCGCGTGCCGAAGAACATCAACGATCCCGAGTTCGCCGCCGCCATTGTCGGTGCGTTCCGGCCCCTGTTCGGCCGCGCCGGGGCGCGCCGAAGAGTAGCGAGGTGACCGATGGCGAGGTTTGAACGCGCAGCGCTCCTGAAGACCTTTCGCGACATGGCAAGGCGCGGTGAGCCGATCGTCGGCGGCGGCGCCGGCACCGGTCTGTCAGCCAAGTGCGAGGAAGCCGGCGGCGTCGATCTCATCGTCATCTACAATTCCGGCCGCTATCGCATGGCCGGCCGCGGCTCGCTCGCGGGTCTGATGGCTTACGGCGATGCCAACGCCATCGTGCTCGAAATGGCGAACGAAGTGCTGCCCGTGGTCGCGAGAACGCCGGTGCTGGCGGGCGTCAACGGCACCGATCCATTCCGCGACATGGACTTGTTTCTCGACCAGTTGAAAGCGCTCGGGTTTGCCGGCGTCCAGAACTTTCCGACCGTCGGCCTGATCGACGGCACGTTCCGCGCCAATCTCGAAGAGACCGGCATGTCCTATGCGCTGGAGATCGACATGATCGCCAAGGCGCACGACAAGGACATGCTGACCACCCCCTACGTGTTCAGCGAGAAGGAGGCCGCCGCGATGGCGATCGCCGGCGCCGACATCATCGTCTGTCACATGGGCCTGACGACCGGCGGCGCCATCGGTGCGCAGACCGCGCCAAAGCTCAAGGACTGTCCCGCGCAGATCGACACCTGGGCGTCCGCTGCGCTCAGCATCAATCCGGACATCCTGGTGCTGGCTCATGGCGGCCCGATCGCGGATCCCGCCGACGCCGATTTCATCATGAAGAACACCCGTCATTGCCACGGCTTCTACGGCGCCTCCTCGATGGAGCGACTGCCCGTGGAGCGGGCGCTGACGGAACAGGTGCGTCAATTCAAGGCGATCGGCGCGCGGTAACGCCGAAGGTACGAGGGAGGAAAAGATGTCGGGGATATTGGTCGGTGAATTGATCCTCTGGCTGATCGTCGCGATCGTCGTGATCGTGGTTGGCGTCTACATCGTGAACTGGCTCTACCACCGCTCCTCCAAGGAGATTTCGTTCGTCCGGACCGGCTTCCTCGGCGAACGCGTGGTGATCAATGGCGGCGCCTTCGTGCTGCCGTTCATCCACGATTATACGCCCGTGAACATGAACGTGCTGCCGATGGGCATCGTCCGCTCCAGGCAGGACGCCGTGATTACCCGCGACCGTATGCGCGTCGACATCGAGGCCGACTTCTACGTTCGGGTGCAACCGACCCGCGAAGCGGTCTCGATTGCGGCCGCGACGCTCGGCCGCCGCACCATGGAGCCCGAGCAGCTCCATGCGCTGCTGGCCGGCAAGTTCATTTCCGCGATCCGCTCGGTCGCCTCCGAAATGACCATGGAGGAAATGCACGAGCGGCGCGGCGACTATGTCGCCCGCGTCAAGACCAATGCCGCCGAGGCCCTCGCCCAGAACGGCCTCGAGCTGGAATCGGTCGCGATCACCGATCTCGATCAGACCGACCTGGAGTTCTTCAATCCCTCGAACCGGTTCGACGCCGAAGGCCTGACCCGCCTGATGGAGGATATCGAGGCCAAGCGAAAGCTGCGCAACGACATCGAGCAGGATTCGATGATCAAGATCCGCTCGCGCAATCTGGAAGCCGAGCGACAGGCGCTCGAGATCGAGCGCGAGAGCGAGACCGCACGCCTCGAGCAGGAGCGCGACATCGAGATGCGCCGCGCTCTCCAGCGCACGGAGGTTGCCCGCGAACGCGCGCTCCGCGAGACCGAGGCGGAACAGGCGCAGATTTCCGCCCGCGAAGCCATCGAGCGCGCCCGCATCGCCAATGACCAGGCGATCGCCGAGGCCCGCATCGCCTCCGAGCGCGAGACCCGGCAGAAGGAGATCGAACGGACCCGCACCATCGAGGAGAAGGAGCTGCTGGCACGCGAGGAGATCGAGAAGACCCGGATCGCCAACCAGCGCTCGATCGACACCAGCCGCATCGCTTCGGAGCGCGAAGTCCGCCAGCGCGAGATCGAGCGGATGCGCACGGTCGAGGAAGCCGAGATCGCCGCGCGCGAAGCGATCGAGAAGGCGCGGATCCAGCAGGACCGCGTCGTCACCGATGCCCGCATCGCCAACGAGGAAGAGACCAGGCGCCGCGAAATCGAGCGCACGCGTGCCGTGGACGAGGCCGAGATCGCCGCGCGCGAGGCGACGGAAAAGGCCCGCATCGCCCAGACCATGACGGTCAATGTCGAGCGCATCTCCTCGGACGAACGCACCCGCGCGCTCGAGATCCAGCAGGTGCGCACCATCCAGGAGGCCGAGATCGAAGCCCAGCGCGCGGTCGAAGCCGCCCGCATCGCGCGCGAGCGGACGCTCGCCGCCGAGCGCATCGCCGCCGAGCAGAACACGCGGCAGCTGGAGATCGAGCGCAACCAGGCGTTGGACGTCGCCGGCATCGCCGCGCGCGAGACCACCGAGGCGACGCGGATCGCGCAGGAGGAGCGCGTGCGCTCGCTGGAGATCGCCCGCAACCGCGCCGTCGAGGAGGCCGATATCGCCTCGCGCGAGGCGATCGAGGCAGCCCGTATCGCCCAGGAGAAGGCGGTTGCGGCCGAGCGCATCCAGGCCGAACGCGACACCCGCGCGCTGGAGATCGAACGGACCGGCGTCTTGGAAGCGGCCGAGCTGAAGCGGCGTGACGCCATCGAACGCCAGCGTATCACGGTCGATCTGGCGCTCGAGGCCGAACGCATCAATTCCTCCAAGAAGCGCGAGGTGCTCAACATCGAGCAGAAGAAGGCGATCGAGATCGCCGATGAGGACCGCGTCATCGCGCTGTCCACCAAGAAGTCCGAGCGGATCGACGCCGACCGCCAGGTCCGTCAGGCCGAGATCGTCGCGCGCAAGGAGGTCGAGACCACCGACGTCTCGCGCGAGCAGGCGCTGGAAGCCGCCCGTATCGAGCGGCGGCGCGCCATCGAGCAGCTCGAGGTCGCTCGCGTGCAATCCTTGCAGGAAGCCGAAATCGCCTCCCGCGAGGAGGTCGAGCGCGCCCGCATCGCGTCGGATCGCGGCCTCGACGAAGCCCGAATCGGCCGCGAGCGCGAGCTGCGCAAGCTCGAAGTCAATCGCGAAAAGGACGTCGAGACGGTCCTGATGGAAAAGGCCATCGCCATCCATCAGAAGTCGCTGGAGGAGTCGGCGGCTCGCGCTGCCGCCGAGGAAGCGCGCATGCGGGCGACTGAAGCCGCCGAGCGCGTGGTCACCGCGCGCGAGAGCGAGATCGCAAAACGCCGCAAGACCGTCGAAGTGCTGCTCGCCGAGAAGCAGGCCGAGGAGACCCGGATCGCCGCAGAAGCCGAGCGCGTGCGCGCCGCGGTCGAGGCCGAGGCGCAGCGCATGCTCAACGAGGCCGAGAACGTGCTCACCGACCAGGCGCGCTACTCGCTGTTCCGCAGAAAACTGCTCGACCGCATCGAGGGCATCGTGCGTGAGAGCGTCAAGCCGATGGAGAAGATCGAGGGCATCCGTATCCTCCAGGTCGACGGTCTCAACGGCAACGGACACGGAAATGGCAATGGCGGCCGCAGCGCCACCGACGAGGTGATCGATTCGGCGCTGCGCTACCGCGTCCAGGCGCCGCTGATCGACTCGATCTTGTCGGACATCGGCGTCGAGGGCGGCAGTCTTGCAAAGATGCCGGGCCTGATCCGCGAGGCCCGCGACATGCAGGGCATCAAGGATTCCGCGCGCAAGAGCGGTGGCGGCGACAAGCCGGCGACCGCCCCGCCTGCGGCCGAAGGCGGTGAGCCGCCGGCCGAGCGCGGGCCGAGAAAGAAGAGCTGAGGTCCGAACCATGGCCCGCGTCTACGTCTCAACCGTCGTCAACGCCCGCAACGACCGCGTCTGGGCGCGGGTGCGCGATTTCAACGGTCTGCCGAACTGGCATCCGGCCATCGCCGAAAGCCGGATCGAGGCCGGCGAGCCCGCCGACAAGATCGGCTGCGTCAGAGATTTCCGCCTGCGCAATGGCGACCGCATCCGCGAGAAGCTCCTGGGCCTCTCCGATTACGACATGTTCTGCACCTACTCGATCCTGGAATCCCCGATGGGTGTCGAGAACTACGTCGCGACCCTGCGGCTGACGCCCGTCACCGACGGCGACCAGACTTTTGTGGAATGGACCGCCGAGTTCGACTGCGCGCCGGAGCGCGAGACCGAGCTCGTCAGCAACATCGGCGGCGGCGTGTTCCAGGGCGGCTTCGACGCCTTGAAGCGCGTGTTCGGAGGCTAGCCGTGCCGCATATCGTCAAAAGCACGATCCTGAGCGCACCGACTGATGCGGTGTGGAGCGTGCTGCGCGACTTCAACGGGCACGACCGCTGGCATCCGGCGGTTGCGACCTCCTCGATCGAACGCGCTCAGGCTTCCGACAAGATCGGCTGCGTCAGGCGCTTCAAGCTCAAAGACGGCTCCGAGCTGCGCGAACAGTTGCTGGCGCTGTCCGACCTCGAACAGACCTTCAGTTATTGCCTGCTCGATACTCCGATCCCGATCTTCAATTACGTCGCCCATGTCCGCCTGCTGCCGGTGACTGATGGCGACCGCACTTTCTGGCATTGGGAATCGCGCTTCACCACGAAGCCCGAGGACAAGGACCGCATCACCCACATGGTCGCGGAAGACATCTACCAGGCGGGATTCGAGGCGATCCGCCGCCATCTGAAGGAGGCCGCCTAGCAATGGCTGTGACCGTAAAGACCTTTGCCAGCGCCGGCGAAGCGGCCGGGGCAATATCCTCGGATCGCAGCGCGCGCTACCTCGGCGGCGGCACGCTGGTGATGCGGGCGCTCAACGAGGGCGACGTCTCGATCTCGACCATTGTCCGCGCCAGCGACCAGGCGCTGACCCGGATCGATGCGTCCGGACCACGCATCACGCTCGGCGCCGGCGTCACGTTCGCGAGAATTCTCGGCGAGCGCGATCTTGCTTTCTTGCACGCGCCCGCCCGTTCGATCGGAAGCCCTGCCGTGCGCAACATGGGCACCGTCGGCGGCAATCTGTTCGCGCCAAACCCCTACGGCGATTTCACCGTGGCGCTGCTGGCGCTCGACGCCACGGTCGCCGTGCAAGGCGGCTTCGGCGCCCGCGACATCGCGATCGAGGAGTTCCTGCAATCGCGCGAGCGGCAATCCGGCGCCTTAGTGCTCTCGGTCTCCTGCACCCGGCCGGCCAGCGCTGAGGCCTTTCGCTACCGCAAGGTGGCCCGCATCAAGCCGAAAGGCGGCTCGGTCATCACGCTGGCCGCACACCTGCCGGTCAGCGGCGGGCGCATTGCCGGTGCTCGCATTGCGCTCGGTTCGATGGCGCCGACCCAGATCCGCGCCAAGGCTGCGGAGCGTGCCCTCGAAGGACGCACGCTCGATGCCACGAACATCAATGCAGCCGCCTCTGTCGCAGTCGAGGGAACATCGCCCGCCGACAACGCGCTCGGCAGCGCCTGGTATCGCCGCCAGATCGTCGGCGTCCATCTCCGCCGTTTGCTGTCCGGCCAGGAATAGACTGGGATCACCATGTCCAAGACGCCTCTGCAATTTCGTCACAACGGCCGCGACGTCGCCATCTTCGTCGATGGCGGCACCAACCTGCTGGTCGCCCTACGCGAGCTGATCGGCGACATGACCCCGAAATTCGGTTGCGGCCAGGGCGGCTGCGGCACCTGCAGCGTACTGATCGACGGAGAAATCCACCTCTCCTGTCTGACGCTCGCCGAGACCGTCGCCGGCCGCTCCGTCGAAACGCTGGACGGCCTCAAGCAGGGCCCGAACCTGCACCCGCTCCAGCGCGCCTTTGCCGACAATTTTGCCGCTCAATGCGGCTATTGCACGCCGGGCATGCTGATGGCCGCAAAGGCGCTGCTCGACCGCAATCCCTCCCCGAGCCGGGCCGACGTGATCGAGGCGATCTCCGGCAACATCTGCCGCTGCACCGGCTACGAGCCGATCATTAATGCCATCCTCGCCGCCGCGGGCGGCCGGGCCAGCGCCTGAGGTCAGACCATGCTGGAACTACGCAAGGACATCTTCGCCGACGAGCGCGACGACAATCTCAAGGAGATCGGCAAGGGCACGCAGCGCCAGGACATGCTCGGCCACATCACGGGCACGTCGAGCTATTTTGGCGATCATAAGCTCCAGGGCATGCTGCACCTCAAGGTCGTTCGCTCGACCCAGGCCCATGCAAGGCTGCGCCGCATCGATACCACGGACGCAGAACGCTCGGCCGGCGTGCGCCGGATCATTCGCGGCACTGACGTGCCGGTCAATCTCAACACGCTGCTGAGCCTGATCAATTTCGGCAAGGACGACGAGCCGTCGCTGGCCGTCGACAAGGTCCGCTACAAGGGCGAGCCGATCCTCGCCATCGTCGCCGACAGCGAGCGGGAGGCTTTCGAGGCCATCGCAAAGGTCAGGATCGACTACGAGCCGCTGCCGACCGTGTTCGACGTCGAGGATGCGCTGAAGCCGGGCGCACCCGTCGTCAACGAGACCTATCCGAAGAACGCCTTCATCTATCACGACGTCTACGATCACCAGCGCCTGCGGTTCGGCGATGCCGATGCGGCGCTCGCGAGCGCCGACCACGTGCTCGAACAGCGCTACCAGATGTCGCCGATCGAGCACGCGCCGACCGAGACCAATGGCGCGATTGCGGCGCCCGACACCAACGGCCGCTACGTCGTCTACACCTCGACCCAGGCGCTGTTCTTCTCGGTCGATACCTGCGCCAAGATTTTGGACGTGCGGTCCAACACCTTCCACTTCATCGGCGGCACCGTCGGCGGCGGCTTCGGCGGCAAGGTGGATACCTTGACCGAGCCGCTCGCCATTCTCGGCGCGATGCTGACCGGGCGGCCCGTCCGCTACGTGTTCGGGCGCGAGGAAGAGATGCAATACGGCCCGCCGCGCGGCGCCGAGCGCATCTACATCAAGGATGGGGTGATGCGCGACGGCCGCATCGTGGCGCGCAAGATCCGTGCCTATTTCGACAGCGGTGCCTACACGCGGCTCTCCAGCTACGCCGCGGTGAAATGCGCCGCGCATCTGCCAGGTCCCTACACCATCCCGAACGTTTATGGCGACGTCTACTGCGTCTTCACTAACCGCACGCCGGCGACTGCTATGCGGGGCTTCGGCGTCACCGCGATGGACTTCGCCATCGAGTGCCAGATGGACAAGCTCGCAAACCTCGTCGGCATGGACCCGATGGAGTTCCGGATTCTGAACGCCTATCGCGACGGCGACATGAAGGCACATCGGCGCGAGGCCAAAAACACGGCGCTGATCGAATGCGTTCAGGTCGCCGCCGAAAAGGCCAAGTGGCCGATCCGTGACGAGTTCAGGCGCGCCTCCTCCCGCAAGGATGGCGGCGGCAGCCGCGCCGCGATCCCGCCGACGCCGACGGAGCCGCGCGCGCGGCCCGCCGCGCCCGCGCAGCAGCGCACGACCTATGACCGCGCGCCCGTGACCGCGACAAGAGAGCCGCCGCGCGAACCACCTCCGCCAGCACCGCCACCTCCTCCGCCGCGCCCGGCGTCACCGTCGCACGGCGCCACCCGCTTCTCCTCCGTCTTCGGTACCAGGAGGCGCTAATGACCAGGCATCGCGGGCGCGGCATGGCATCGATCAACTATCCCATCGGCATGAATCTCGGCGGCGATCCCAGCCAGGCGCTGGTTCATTCCAATCCTAGCGGCAAGTTCACGGTGGCCTTGTCGTCGATCGATCTCGGCCAGGGCATGAAATCGGTGACGCGGCAGATCTGCGCCGAGACGCTCGGCGTACCCGTCGAGGACGTCTATGTCGACACGGCGGACTCCGACACCGGGCCGCATTGCATGGGCTCGTTCGCCTCGCGCGGCACCCATCGCGTCGGCAACGCCGTGATGGCCGCCGCCCGCGAAGCGCGCGGCGTGATGATGGAGGCGGCGGCCGAGGAGTTGGAAGTCAATGCGGCCGACCTCGAGACTGACGGGCGCGGCAACATCCACGTCAAAGGCGCGCCGCATCGCTCGATCTCGACCAAGGATGTCGCGATCGCCGCGCAGTTCAAGCAGGGCAAGACCATTTCGGGTCGCGGCATCTTCCTGGTCCCGCTGTCCGACGTCGACCCCGAAACCGGAGAGATGTCACCGGCAACGTGTTATGCCCATGCCTGCCTCGTCGCCGAAGTCGAGGTCGACGACGAGACCGGCGAGGTCGCGATGGTCCGGATGGACTCCGCCTACGAGCTCGGCCGTGCGCTCAACCCGCGGCTCGTCGAGCAGCAGCTGGTCGGCGGCGCCTGGATGGGCGTCAGCCACGCGCTCTACGAGACGCCGGAGCCTTACTATCCCGACCCCGCTCACGGCCCGCGCGACTTCGTCGAATATCTCATGCCAGGCCCCGGCGATATCTGCCCGCACGATATCGCGGTGCTGGAACGCCCTGCTCCCGATGGTCCCTTCGGCGCCAAGGGCCCCGGCGAGATGTGCGCCAACCCGGTGCTGCCGGCCGTGGCGAATGCGATCTTCAACGCAGTCGGCGTGCGCATCGACGATCTGCCGATCACGCCCGAGAAGGTGCTGCGCGCGATCAAGGCCCAGGGCGGCGCACGGCCGCAGGCGCGGCGCTAGAGGTATCGTCGTGGCGGTTCGCAGCAACATCGTCGGCATCGACAGCCCGGAGGCACTGGAGAAGGCGCTGCGCGCGGCCTATTACCTTGCCGACGAGGGCCTTGCCACAGCCGCCTATCTCGGGCTCGCGCTAGGCAAGCCGCTGCTGCTCGAGGGTGCGCCGGGCGTCGGCAAGACAGAGGCTGCAAAGGCCATCGCTGCCGTGCTCGGCCGCCGCCTCATCCGCCTGCAATGCTACGAGGGCATCGACGCCTCTGCCGCGCTCTACGAGTGGAACTACCCGCGTCAGATGCTGGCGATCCGCCAGGCCGGCGACGAGAGCATCGACATCTACGGCGAGACATTCCTGATCGAGCGGCCGATGCTGGCGGCGCTCCGCGCGCCCGATTCCACCGTACTGCTGATCGACGAAATCGACCGCGCCGACCAGGAGTTCGAGGCCTTCCTGCTCGAATTCCTCTCCGACTTTCAGATCTCGATTCCCGAGCGCGGCACGGTGCGCGCGGCGGAGCGCCCCGTGGTCGTGCTGACATCGAACCGGACCCGCGATCTGCATGAAGCCCTGCGCCGCCGCTGCGTCTATCACTGGATCCACTATCCGACCGCGGAGCGCGAAGCACGCATCATCATGATGCGCGCCTCGAGCGTTGCCGAGGCCACGGCGCGCGCCGTCGTTGCAGCCGTCGAAAGGCTGCGGCGCGAGCCGCTCAGCAAAGCCCCCGGGATCGCGGAAGCCGTGGACTGGGCCGAGGCCGCGACGCTACTTCACAAAGGCGGCGCGCGCTGGCCGGATGCGTTCAAGCGCTCGATCGGCGTCGCGCTGAAGGACGAGGAAGACCTGCATTTCATCTCGCCGCGGCTCGACGCTATGCTCGCGGAGGCGACCGCATGAGCACCGAGCCGCAGCTCCCGCGCGCCGCCCGCGTCTTCGTCGCCTTCGTCCCGCTGCTGCGCGCGAACGGCTTTGCCGTAGCGCCGGAGCAGACCGCGACGTTCCTGGCAGCTATCGAGCTGCTCGGCCCTGATAGCATCGAGGATATCCGACAAGCTGCACTGGCGACGCTGGCTCCGCCGCCCGAACGTCGTGCCACCTTCGACCGGCTGTTCGACCTGCACTTCCGCGGCAGCGAGACGATTGTGCGCGATGACGAGGGCGAGGACGATGAGACAGTCCGGCTCCAGGAAGAGGGCCGCGGCGACGAGGAGCCCCTGCTCTCCGATGAGGCGAGCGAATCCGGCCTCACCGCGACCCGGACCGAGGCCCTGGTCGAGCGCCGTTTTGGGGTGAGTTCGACCACGGACGCGTTACGCCGCCTGGCGCGCGAAGCACCACGACGTCTACCGCGACGACGTGGTCACCGGCGCATGCGCGCCCGCCGCGGACCGTTTGCCGACCTTCGCCGCACGTTGCGCGATACTGTCCGTAGCGACGGCGAGATCCTGCGGCTCGGTCACCTCAAGCGGCGGCAGCGCCCACGCAAAATACTACTGCTGATCGACGTCTCCGGCTCGATGAAGAGCCGCACCGAAGAGAACATGAAGCTCGCGCATGCGCTGGTGCAGGCGGCGCCCAATGTCGAGGTCTTCACCTTCGGCACGCGGCTGACGCGCGTCACCCGTCCGTTGCGGCTGAAGCGTCGCGAGCAGGCGTTGAACGCGGCCGCCCACCTCGTCAGCGATTGGGACGGCGGCACCCGCATCGGCGACGCACTGCAAGCCTTCCTCGCCGTGCCACGGTTCGGCGGCTATGCGCGCGGCGCCGCCGTAGTGATCGTCTCCGACGGGCTCGAGCGCGGCGAAGGTGACGCACTTCGCGACGCCGTCGCTAAATTGTCGCGGCGGGCCTGGCGCCTGAGCTGGCTGACGCCGCTTGCCACGAGCCCGGCCTTCAGCCCGCAGACGGAAGCGCTCATGGCCATCGAGCGCTTCGTCGATGACCTCGTCGATGGCGGTTCGAGCGCGTCGATCGTCGCGCACATTCTGGCATTGGGACGAAGGAGAGCGGCGTGACCGAAATTATCGACGGCCATCATCACATCTGGCGGCAGGCCGACCTGCCCTGGCTGACTGGCCCCATGCAACCGCGCATCTTCGGTCCCTATGAACCGATCCGGCGCGACTATCCGATCCAGGAATATCTCGACGACCTCAAGGGCAGCAACGTCACCCGCTCGGTCTATGTTCAGACCAACTGGGCCAACGACCGCTTCGAGGACGAGGCCGCCTGGGTGCAGCAGACCGCCGACGACCACGGCCGGCCGCATGCGATCGTCGCCTATGCCAATTTTGCCGTCGAGGACGTCCGTCCCCAGCTCGATCGCCTCAAGCGCTATCCGCTCGTGCGCGGCGTCCGCATGCAGCTGCATTGGCACGAGAACCCGCTCTACCGCTTTGCGGCCCGCCCCGATCTCTGCGCCGATCCATTGATCCGTCGCAACATCGCGCATCTCGCCGACTATGGCTGGAGCTTTGATTTGCAGGTGTTCACGCCCCAGATGCCGGAGGCAGCGGAGCTGGCCAAAGCTTGTCCGGAGGTAACCTTCATCCTTCAGCATGCCGGCATGTTGGAGGATCTCTCGCCGGCAGGCCGCGCCGCCTGGCGCGCCGGCGTGGCGCGCCTTGCGACCTGCCCGAACGTGGTCTCAAAGCTCTCCGGCCTCGGCACCTTCATCCATCGCAACGATCCCGCGCACATCGCCGCCGTGCTCGCCGATACCGTTGCGATCTTCGGCGCCGAGCGCTGCCTGTTCGGCTCCAATTTCCCGATCGAGAAATTGTGGACCAGCTATCGCGAGCTCGTCGACGCGTTTCGCGCGGCGGCCGCGCCGTTGAGCCCGGCGCAGCAGGACGCGATCTTCAGGACCACCGCGGCGCGCGTTTATCGGCTTTGACAGACAAGAAACAGATGAGGGAGGCAACGAATGGCGCTGGAGATCAAGATCCTGGACTATGGCGACATCGAGCTGGAATCCAGCTTCCTGGTGCTCGGCCGCGATTGCGGCCGCACCCGCCGCGTCCTCACCCTGGGCTTCCTGATCCTCGGCGGTCCCTATCCGGTCGTGGTCGACACCGGCTATCGCTCCAACCAGATCATGGAAACGCTGGGCATGCGCGGCCTGCAATATCATGAAAACATGATCGAGAACCAGCTTGCCCGCCACGGCGTGCGCATGGGCGACGTCCGCTTCGTCTGCCACACCCACCTGCATATCGACCATGCCGGCAAGGACGATCTGTTTCCAATGAACACGACCGTCGTCCTCAACCGCAGGGAGCTTGAATATTCCGTCTCCGGCCTGATGCATCCGCAATATCCGGCACCCGACATCAAGCACCTGATCGACCGCTTGCACACCAAGAGCGCGCTGCGCTTTCTGGATCTCGAAGTCACCGGCCCGATCGAGTTGATGCCTGGCGTCTATTGCGATGCCGCCAACGCCCACACCGAGGGCTCCATGAACATCATCGTTCACACCGCCGACGGCATCGCCACCATTTGTGGCGACGTGATCTACGACTTCAACGACCAGATCGTCACGCCCTTCAACGAGATCCATGATTGGGAGCCGCGCACCACCGGCAACCACGGCACCAGTAAGCGTGCGGAGAAGGCGGCGATCAAGAAGCTGCTCAGCAATTCGCGTTATCTGCTGCCGGTGCACGATCGCCCCGCCAAGATCGAAGGCGGCAATGTCGTCGGACGGCTGCACGACCAGGTCCCCGGCCCGATCGTGCAGTCCTTGCCAGCACGCAACTGGTTCCCGGCTTGACGTGACCTGAGGATATCGACCGATGACGCACGTCACCTTGCGCTCCGAATTCGAAACCCTGATCGACCCGTACGCGCCCGTCGCGCAAGTCGGCACCGGCTTCGACTTCACGGAAGGACCGGTCTGGCATCCGATCGATCATTACCTGCTGTTCTCGGATATGCCGGGCGACGTGCGACGGCGCTGGGATGCGCGGCGTGGTGTCGTGGAGGTCAAGCGTCCCGCGAACAAATGCAACGGCATGACCTACGATGCCGAGCTCAACCTCATCGTCTGCGAGCATGCGACGTCGTCGCTGGTCCGCGAGCGGCCGGACGGGCGGCGGGAGGTGCTGGCTTCGCACTTTGGGGGACAGGAGCTCAATAGCCCGAACGACGTCTGCGTCCACTCCTCCGGCGCGATCTATTTCTCCGATCCCTGGTATGGCCGCATGCCGGTCTATGGCGTCGAACGGCCACGCCAGCTCGGCTTTCAGGGCGTCTATCGCGTCGTGCCCGGCGGCGAGTCGAAGCTCGTCGTCGACCGTAATCTGTTCGATCAGCCGAACGGACTGTGCTTCTCGCCGGACGAGAAGCTGCTCTATGTCAACGACACCGTGCAGGCGCTGATCCGCGTCTTTGACGTCGACAGTGACGGCTCACTGTCGAACGCGCGCGTGTTCGCGAGCGGCATCCGCTCCGAGCTCGAGCCGGGCGTGCCCGACGGCATGAAATGCGACCAGCACGGCAATGTCTGGGTCACCGCGCCCGGCGGCGTCTGGGTCTATTCGTCGCGCGGCGAGCTGCTCGGCAAGGTCCGCGTGCCCGAGCTCGTCGCCAACCTCGCCTGGGGCGGTCCAGACTTCCGCACCCTGTATCTGACCTCGACCCATTCGGTCTATGCGATCCCGACCAAGGTCGGCCCGCGGCATGAGCCCTATATGAGCGGCCGGCGAAGCGGCGGCGGCGTGACGCCAAGCTCCGCGCCAGCGGCACCCATCCTCGCCGAGGGCGAGATGCGGCTCGATCCCCAGCGTTGCGCGATGATCATCCAGGATCTCCAGAACGACGTCATCATGGACGGCGGCGCCTTCGCCGAGTCCGGCGCCCCCGGGCATGCGCGCCAGCAGCACGTGGTGGACAACGTCCGCCGCCTCGCCGAGGCCGCGCGTGCCCGCGGCGTCGCCATCATCCACGTCTGGTTCATCGTCGAACCCGGCGCGCCCGGCGTCACG
This sequence comes from Bradyrhizobium sp. Rc2d, assembly GCF_900099855.1. Taxonomy (NCBI): domain Bacteria; kingdom Pseudomonadati; phylum Pseudomonadota; class Alphaproteobacteria; order Hyphomicrobiales; family Nitrobacteraceae; genus Bradyrhizobium; species Bradyrhizobium sp. Rc2d. The sequence goes on from NZ_FNCU01000012.1 coordinate 133,108, forward strand.
CTGAATGCGCCATTGTTCGAAGGCCTCGTCGACAGCAAGGCGATGGTGCGCGGAAGCTGGGGGGCGGCGCCAGTGTCCGGCCTCGAGCCGCGGCCCGGCGACTTCGTCGTCGAGAAGATGCGCATGAGCGCGTGGGAGGGCACGCGGCTGGAGACGATCCTGAAAGCGACGGGGCGCGACATGATCATCAATACCGGTGCCTGGACCAATATGTCGGTCGAACACACCGCGCGCACCGGCGCCGACAAGGGCTATTTCATGATCGTGCCCGAGGATTGCTGCTCGACCATGAACGCCGACTGGCACAACGCCTCGATCAACTTTGCCATGCAGAACGTCGCGGTCGTGACCAGGGCGGATACGGTCATCAGGGCGCTGGGATGACGCGCGGTGCCGAAGCTCCTGCACCTCTCCTGCTCGCCCCGCCCCGACTCGGAATCGAGTGCCGGCGCGCTAGTCTTCATTGAGCACTTTCGTCAGGCCCATCCCGATTGGGACATCGACGTCATGGATCTCTGGCGCGAGCGGATGCCTGAGTTCGCTGGCCCCATCCTCGAAGCCAAATACGCGCGCATGAACGGCCATCGCTTCAGCGATCCTCAACGCGACAGTTTTGCCGATGCCGAGCGCATGGCGCTGCGCTTTTCACTCGCCGATCGCGTGTTGATCTCAACGCCGATGTGGAATTTCGGCATCCCCTACAAGCTGAAGCAGTTCATCGATATCATCGTCCAGCCCGGGCTCACCTTTCGTTTCGATCCGTCGCAGGGATATGTCCCGCTGCTGAAGGATCGGCCGACACTGGTGATCCTCGCCAGCGGCAGCGATTTTTCTACCGGCATGAACCGCGGCCGCATCGACATGGCGACGCCCTACTTGCGGGAAATCCTGCGCTTCATTGGCATCAACGATGTCCGTGTCGTCGCGATCGGGCCGACCATCGGGCCGCGGCAATCGATTGAAGCTGCCCGAGAACGGGCGTTTAAGCGCCTCGGCGCCCTGGCTGCGCATTTCTGACGCTGATGCATGACGCGTGGGAACCGGGACCGGCGCTTCAATGCGGCGGCGGGATCAAGGCGCGCAGGATGCCCGGCTTCCACGCCTGACGCGCGCTATCGAAGGCCGCAAAATCATGGTCGAATTGCCAATAGGCCCATGACCAGCCAAGCCTGTCGGCGCTTCTCGCCATGAAGGAGAGGTATCGCAAACGACTGTCGGACGGAGCGCGCTCGTACACCCCGAATTCGCCGAGATAGATGGGGCGCTTCTCTCTCTCCGCCCAGAGACTCATCTTCCTGAAATCGGCGGCGGCTTTTGCTTCGTCATCCGGAGTGCCCCAATCCAGGGGACCGATTTTCGAGAAAGTTGCAGACCACGGTGCACCCTGGTGCGTGAATCGTATGGGCGCGTAGTAGTGAAACGTGACAATGAGCTTCCTGTCCTCGGCCGGCAGAGCCAGCTCGTCGACAGGGATATCATCCGTGTTGAGAACGGCGGCAATGACCGGCCGCTCGGGGTTGGTGCGGCGGATGATGCCGAGACACTCGTTGAGCAGTGAATTCCAATTGGTGGACGTCATGTGTCCACCAGGCTCATTCAGAACCTCGAAGACGAGCGTGGGGTACTTCCCGGCATAGCGCTCGGATATCTGCCTCCAGAACGACGTGAGCTTCTCAGTGCATCCGGCAACGTCGCTTTGGCAAATGTGCGTGTCGTGCTCGTCGACGACAGGAATGAGGCCCCTCGCAAGGACCGCCTCGATGACGGCATCAAGCCGCCTCAGCACGATCTCATCCATGACGTTCTCCGGGCTCATGAACTTGAAGCCGAAGAAATTGATCCTGACGTGCGAGAACCCGGCCTTCTTGATCGTCGTCAAATTGTCCAGACGGAACGGCGCGTTCTGGCCGCCTTCCCAGATTCCATCGTAGCCGAGAATATTGATGCCGCGCCCGAGTCTCGGCAGGTCGCGGGAATTGGCCCGCTCGGCTCCGTGGACCGCGGAGAAGAGCGATGCAGCGAAGAGCGCCGTTGCTGCCAGCATGACGCTCCCCGGCCGCCGAGCGCGCATGACGGTCATCTTGCGTCCATTTGCAAGGACCGGAAGTCGGCCTGTGGCATCGGCCTGCAGGTCGCAAAGAAGAATGAGACGAGCAGCACCGACGTGAACATCGTCGAACGGAGGAATGTCGTCTCCGTAAAATTGGTCTGAAAGCTGAGCACGACAAATCCGATGATGAGAGCGCAGTGCGAACGATCGATGGATCTGGTCGAAATCAGATCGAGAATCTTGTTCGAGAACAGAACAACGCTCGCAGCGAAAAGCATGTATCCCAGAAACCCTGTTTCCATCAGGATCGCGATGTAGCCGCTGTGATAATTGTCCAGCACCCAGCCGTGGTTCTGTTCGAAATAATCGTAGATCGACGGGACCGTCCAAAAACCGTTGATCCCGAAGCCGAGCAGCGGCGCATCGTCGAAATGGCTGATGGCGTAGTGCCAGATGAACGTTCGCTCGGTGAAATCGATGGTCGCATCGCCGACATGGATGGCGTCATAGCCCGTCACGTAAAAATAGAGAAACAGGATCCCGGCCAGGATGCACATGACGAACGGCAGGACCGCATAGACCCTCATGCAGCCGACCGACCACATCGAGGTCACGAGCAGTGCACAGGCCGCCAGGGCAACAGCACCGGCACCGCGCGATTCCGACGCGAGGACGCAGGTTGAGGCCAGCAGAAACACGACGAGGAACGTCGGCCACCCCTGCCCCTTCATCTTAAGATAACAGGCAAAAAACATCAGATACGCGCCGACGAAGCCGAGCGTCTGCTTCGATTCATAGACGCCCTGCCATTGACCGCTGTGCATCCAGGTTTGGTCTATCCCGATATCGGGCACAGCAAGCGCACAGAAGGCCGATGCGGCGACCAATATGAACAGGCCAAGGGCCGTGGCCTTCACGATCTCGTCCATCTCGAGGCGCGTGATGAGACAGAATGCGCCGAAGGTCGTCATGGCAAGCGCCGCGCTCTTCATGAGCGCTGCCGCGCTCAGGCTCGACCAGAACACGGAGATGACGGCGAAGGTGTAGAATGCGAGCAGCGCGATCAAATCTGGATTGAACTGCAAGCGCAGGCGCGGGCGCACGAATGCACTTGCGTAGATGAGGACACCCCACATCAGGAGCGCCACAGCCTGTTGCACAAAGCTCAGTTCCGGCGGCAGGAGCGCGGCGTTGAAGATGCCCATTGATGCGACCACGTTGATGGTGATCGAGCAACTGATTGCAATTCTGGCGATCTTCTCAACGCCAATACTGCGCGTCTCCCAGAACGCGCTCTCGAGTGCCCCGGAATCCACCTCGGTCTGCAGGCTGGCCATGAACCGACCTTCCTTAAGCGCGGTTAATAATTTGCTAGCGCGGGTCGATCTCCGGCGCTTCCAGCCCACACGATTCCGGCGTTTAAGAATTTGGTAACGATAAGAGACCCGGCACGGCACATTAATGCAAATCTCACCCCGCCGGTGTCTCGCCCGTAACGACCCTGCTATAAAGCGCGGATCGAGCTCGATCGAATTTCACGAATTATCTGGTTTCCTTGGTTCCGCATGAACAGATCCAGCAGCACGTTCGATATCGCCATCGAGCAGGCGTTCGACTTTCTCTCTCCGGAATACGCAGAGCTGTTCGACAATTCCGCCGCCACCGCGTTCCAGCATCCAGTCTGGCTGCACAGCCTCTACACCAGGCTGGCGTCTCATGCGGGGGCAACCCCTCTGATTGTCGTGGTCCGTCACCGCACGACGCGTGCCCTTGCGATGGTGCTGCCCCTGCTGCGGATCCGGCGTGGTCCGATACGGACAGTGGAATTCGCCGACCTCCGCGTCTCCGACTATTTGGCGCCGGTTTGCAGCCCGACAGTATTCTCCCAACTGCTCGCGGACGAGAGCGCATGCGCGGAGCTTCCAGGCCTCCTCCACCCGTTCGACCTGCTCCGCATGACCAAGCTTCCCGACGGACGGCTTCCGATCGAGAACCTGCTGGCTGCACCCCGCCGCGTCTCGATGGACACGAATGCCTACGCGACCGTCCTCATCGCGCCGTTCGAGCAGTGGCGGGCCAGTGCGATGGATCGCTCTTATCAGAAGGAGCTCGCGAAGAAGTATCGTCAGCTGCAGAAGAAGGGCGCATTGAGCTTCTCGTGCTGCAACGAGGCCGCTTCCACCATCAACGCGCTGGAGGTGATGCGGAAATTTCGCGGCCCCCGATTTCAGTCACAAGGCGACGGCGACCTGCTCCAGCGCCCCGAATATTTCGACTTCTATTCCGAGGTGGCGCTTCGCGGCCTAGGCTCCTTTGTGCGGCTTTATGCCATGAAGATGGACGGCGACGTGATCGCCGCCGTGCTGGGATTGTGCCATCACGACACCTTCCACGTCATCATGAGCGCCTTCGACATTGCCGGATACAAGAGCCAGTCCCTGGGTGCGCTGATGTTCGAGCAAGTGGCGAGGGATTGCATCGAGCGCGGGGACCAGATGCTCGACTTCACCATAGGTGACGAGCCGTACAAGAAACTGTTCGGCGGGCAGCCATCGCCGATGTGGGCGGTCACGCAGGCCGGCAGCACCGCAGGCGCCGTCGCGTTGTTCGCGCTGAAGCAGGCTCCCTGGCTCAAACTGGCCGCCAAGCGCATGTCGGAGTTCAGGCTCCTGCCGACCCGCACCTCAACGCCAACACGCTGACGAGCGCGAGGCGCCGACGGCCGCAGCACTCACGCACGAAGTGCGCTGCGGACATGCGCGAGCCAGCCTGGCCGCATTTGATCGACCCGATGGGTGATACTGCGCCGCAGGAAGTGCAGCCGCCGCCGTAGATCCCAGCCGATATCGTCGCGCGAGGTCAGGGCCTGGCGGAATCGCGCCATCTTCAGTGACTGCTGGTCTGCCGCGACCTTGTCGCGATCGGCGTAGAATTCGGAGATCTTCTCTCGGCTCATGCCGGGAGTCATGAGCCACCGCGGCGCATATTCGGTGCAAAGACGCTCGACGTCCACCAGCAGGCGCGCAACGCCGGTGCCGGCGGCAGGACAGTTGGTCTGGAACGCATCACCGATGAGCACGACACCGGGCTGAAGGTGCCCCTCGACGACGGAGAGGTCCATCACCCAGTTCCGTATCCCGTCGACCACGCGAAAATCGCCGAGATAGGTCTGCAATCCCGGCAGCAGGCGCAGAACCGTCGCTTCCGTCTCGCGACGCAGATCGCGCATGATCGGATCGGCCGGGTCGCGGAACATGAAGAGGTTCGCTCTCATACCCGCACGCACCGGAAACAGGCTGAGGTAGTCGACGCCATCAGCGGTGCGTTCGCCGTAACAGGTCAGCGCCTTGAAATCGAACGGCGCGCCATCACGGCGGGCGATCGTGAAGCCGAACGAGACCGAGTGACCCGCGGCCAGCACGCGCCGCCTGATACCGAGTTTGTAACCGAGAACTCCTGCCATGCCCGTGGCCAGAACGATGAGGCGCGCAGTGACGCGCCGTCCGGAGGCAAGCTCGAGATGCTGGACGTCGTCGCTACAGCTGATCGCAGTGACCTCGTCGACGATCAGACTGGATGGATCAGGTAACTGGCTGCGCGCCATGGCGACGAGATCGGCATAGGGAAGTCCATACGCCTGACCGACGCTGACATCGACCACCTTGCCTTCCCTGATGTTGAGCACGCGATCGTATGGACAGGCGGCGCTTTCGAGACCACGGATGAAGCCCAGCCTGCGGAACGCCTCCAGCTGCTGGCCTCCGATTTTCTCGACCCGGAATTCGTCCGGATAGACCGCGCGCTTGTCGATCAGCGCAACGCGATGCCCCGCCCGCGCAAGAACGGCTGCCGCCAGCGATCCCGCAAGGCCGCCGCCGACGATCGCGACGTCCGTCGCGTTCATGGCGCTCCCGGTAGCGGCAACCGGCTCGCTCACGGTTCTGTCCGTCGTCATATCCAGGCTCCCACGGTTAACGTGGCTCCATCTGCAATTTTCTCGCCTGATGTCGCATCGCAGGGCCAAACGCGATCATTTCCGCAGATCGAGGTTAATGAAGGGAGGACTGATCTGGAGCTGCGATGTCCCGGCACGAGCTTTGCTCAGGAGACTCTGCAAAGTCCGCGTTTTGGGCAGATCGGCGGCCATTCCGGCAAGCCATTCCGCATTCGAACGGCTGATCGTGCTGTCTTCGGCCGTCGATGCGGCCCTATGCCGCCATTCGGCCGAGCCTGGCTTTGCTCTATGTGGGACAATGGAGACGGCGATGTACCACCGTGAAGCAACTGACCTGGCCGCGACGTCGTCGCGGCCGGCAATATCATCGAGGCCGCTCATTAACACTCGCGGTTTTTCGGCATGCTAGGCTGGTGCCTGTATCGGCACGTAGCTCTTTTGGGGAGAGTTGCTCCTTAACGTTCATGATCGAATCCATCATCCAGTTCATGCGGCGCGACGTGACGCGCGGTGTCGTCGGAACCATCCTTCTCAAGGTTGGTAGCGGCGCACTTGCGTTTGCATTGTTCTCGCTTGCGGCACGAACGATGTCGCCCGATGGCTTCGGCATCTTTGCGACCTGGCTTTCAGTCGCCCAGATCGCATCGGTCGTGGGCCTGGTCGGCCAGGAATCGCTCCTCGTACGCTTCCTGAACGAGTATCAGGTGGGAAATCGGCCCGACCTCACCAAGGGCGTGCTGCTGTCGAGCCTGAAGCTTTCCTCCGTCGCCATGCTGGTTGTGATCGGTGCAATCGCGATCGCGGCGAACGTGAAGGGCGACTGGTGGCTGCTGATCCTCGCCGTGTCCGCCTACACCGCCGTGAATGCGGGGGTGATGCTCGGCAGCCAGGTTGCGCGCTCGCTGGTCAGCATCCTCATGGGGGAAGGAAACAGAGAGTTCTTCTGGCGGGTCGGCGTCGTCCTGTTTCTGCTCGCAATCATGTTCGGCCATCGCCAGCTCGACCCCGCCGAATTGTTCGCCGTAATGACGATCGCCATGTCGGTTGGCCTGACCGCGCAGGTCGTTTCGATCGCGCGAGCTCTGCCGGATCTCCGCAGCACGGCCGCACGGTCCGAAACGGGCCGCTGGAGATCGAGCGCGCTTCATTTCTGGATCGCCTCCGTCCTCGAAGCCGCAAACCAGTATTTCGACGTCATTCTGGTTTACTGGATGTTGGATCCCGCGACCGCCGGCATCTACTTCGCCGCCTCGCGCCTTGCCAACATCTTCGCCATGCTCTCGGCCGCGCTGTACAGTTTCGGTGCGCGCCGGCTTCCTTCGCTGCACTTCAGCAAGAACCTACAGGAATTCGAGCGGACGTTGCAGCTGATGGCGGAAGTGACCGCGCTTTGCGTGGTCAGCGGGCTCTTCCTGATCTGGATTGGCGGCCCCCATCTTCTCAACCTGTTCGGATCCCACTTCGCCGCGCAACACTCGGTCCTGATCGTGCTCGCGATCGGAACGGCGTTTCAGGCAGCGGGCGGTCCCTCTGCGGCGATATTGCAGCTCACCGGCCACGAGCGGATCTATGTCCCCGTCGTTGCGGCGAACGTGGCGTTGCGGCTGGTCGGATTTCTCGTGCTGATTCCCTGGCTCGGCGTGCTTGGCGCAGCGATCTCGGCCACCGTGTCGCTGGCGCTTGCGACCATCGCGCTCAACGTCCTCTGTCGCAGGCGAACCGGAGTTGATCCTTCAATTCTCGTGCTCTTGCGCTTCGGTGGATCGAAACGCGGCACCTATGCAGTCCGCGGCGCCGACGCGGGCGACTAGGCTCCGGTTCAACCGCGGCAGGCACGGCTCGGCCGCGCGGCGCCGAACGACCGTCAACCAGCCAGGCCGAGCGCTTCACCCCGATGTTGAGCCGACGACGGGTCTGCCGGCACACGATTGACGACGATCCCGGTCGGCACGCCGCCAAAGCGAGAGAGCGCGGCCGTCACCCTGCGCATTGCGGCTGAATCGATTGCGTCTTCGCGGGCAACCAGGATGACGAGATCAGCATGGGCGGCCAGCGCCGCCGCCTCCGGCTGCAAGGCCAGAGAGGTGGCATGGACGACGATCAGATCGAACTCTGAACGAATATCGTCTGCAGGCGACGACTGAGGCCCCTTGCTGACGTTCAGAAGCTCGTCGATGCTGCGAAAATCCGCCGTGGTCGCGCCATCCGCCGGCGCCTTGGCGAGGCTGGCCCCGGCACCACCAAGATCCGGCTCGACGCGGATCAGAACGCTCAACTTTCCACTCTTCAGCGCCCACCGATTCAGCGACCGCGCGACGGTGTTGCCGCCGGCCCGTTTCCCCACCGACATCACGAGCGCGACCTTGCCCCGGCCTCCCGGCATTTTCTCCAGCATGTCGAGCAGCGGACGCAGATGCGGACCGAGATCGAGCTCGCTCGTTGCAGACACCGGGCCTTGCCAGATGTTTCTCGGGACCTCGCCAGGGGGCAGGTCGGGAACGCGGACCCACACGGGCGGACGTGACCACGCCCCGGGCTGGCGCGGAGCCGGATCGGCGGCGCGAACGTCCGGAACGGATTTGTCCGATCTGCGTCCCGTTGCGGCAACGACCGCCGTCGATGTCAGCAGCGAACCGATCGCGAGCGCAGCGAGCAGCAAAGACAGCGGCGGAAGGGTCGAGCGAAGCGGCGGAATGGCGGGCGAGGCGACCTTGGTCTGAGAACTCTGCAACAGGCGCTGTTCATTCGTCGTCTTGGACCGCGAGAGGAACTGCTCGTAGATGTTTCTGTTGGCCTCAGCGTCGCGCTGCAACTCCTGGAGCCGGACCAGGGCCTGCCCGTCGACCAGAAGCTGCGATTCAGCCGCCTTCATCTGGCCTTCCAGAGCCTTCTGCTGATCGCGCTGGGCCTCATATTCCGACTTCGCGGTGTCGATGCCCTTGGTCCGCTCAATCTCGATCTGCCTGTTCAGATCGTTCAGCTGGCCGTACGACATCACGAGGTCGGGATGGCGATCGCCGAGCACCGCCCGCTTCTGCGCGATTTGATCATTGAGGGCCGATCGCTGGGCGCGCAACGCGCTTAGGAGATCCTGCTTTACGGGGCCCTCGATCTTCGCCTTCACGTCGCGCTGCGCCTGCTCGTAACGGGCTTTGGCCTCCTCGGTCCGCGCGCGCGCAGCAGCCACCTGCTGCGACAGCTCGGTCACCCGCAATTGCTGGGTCGTGGCGTCCTTGCCGGCGTTGACGATCCTATGCTCGAGCTTGAATGTGGCAACGGCGTCCTCCGACGCCTTCAACCGGTCGCTCAATGTCTTGAGCCGGCTGCCGAGCCAGTCGGCAGCCTCGTCGGTCGCCTCGGTGCGAATGCGGCTCTGTCTGGCGACGAACGCCTCGGCAATGGCGTTGGCATAGTAGGCAGCCCGCTCCGGCCGGTTCGAGGTGAAGCGGATGGCGATGACATAGGTCAGCCCGCGACGGGAAATGTCGAGACGGTTGCGGAAGCGTTCGAGCAGGCGCGCGGGGGCGGTGTAGCCGCCGGAAATGTCTTCGTCATCGCGGATCTTGAGCTGCTCGATCAGCGGCTCGAGAAAGCCGTCGGACTTCGCCACTTCGACCAGGCTTTGCAGCGCGGCGCTATCCTGCCCTATGCCCGGCAGAACGTCCTGCTCCGTGGTCACGCGCTGCTCGCGGGGGTCGACCACGACCAGTGCGGTCGCTGCGAACCGGACCGGAAGCACCAGGAGAACGACGGCGCCAAGCGCGAAGATCGCGAGCGCGAGCGTCAAGATCCGCCGAGCGTTTTCGCGAAGGAAGGAGAGCGCACCGGCGGCAGTGAACACACCGCCAAAGCGTGCAGCGGTTCCGGCAGCCTCAGCGCTCGACGGATTCCGGCTCCACGACGCGGCAACGCCGGTCGATCCGGATCTTGTCGGGTCTGCGCGGCGACCGAACGTCATGGACTCTACTCGGATTCAACTGGCGAACACTGTTCAGTGGCCCGCTCCACCGTAAATATCTATGGTTAATCCGCGGTTACCCGACCCTCGCGCGACCATGACCAATTGGTTAACGCGGTCGCTTCACTTCCTTTGGAAACTGCCAGAATTCTCTCGCGAAGGATGCCGTTCCGGCAGGCTGCGCATTAACTCCGTTTATTGCTAGTCGGTGTCCGCGCGATGCTCGCATGGTAGGTACGGGATCAAGAAGGTGAAAACTTCGTTTCTTCAGTGGGTCGGGATCCGTGCTCCATTACCAGCCAAACAAGGAGTTGGGCGAGACGACTGCGACAGCACTCACGCCGTCCAACGGCAACGGACGGAAGCTGCACGTCCTTCTCGTCCAGACCCAGGCCGAAAACGCCGGCGCGCAGGAGATCTCCAGGCTGCTCGGTGCCGGCCTTACTGCGCGCGGCTATCGCGTCACCAATCTGTTTTTCTTCCGCAAGTCGGATTCGTTCGACGAGCCGCCCGATACGTTCTACTGCGCCTCGAGCCGGCCGGGAAATCCGCTGGCACTGCTGCGAATGCTGAGGACGCTCGGCCGCCATATCAGGACCAGCAAGCCCGACGCCGTTCTGACCTTTCAGCATTTTGGCAACGTGATCGGAGCCGGCGTGTCGCGCCTCGTCTGCCGCGCGCCCGTCATCGCCAATCAGGTTTCGTCAGCGCTGTCGATGAGCCGGCCCGTCCGCACGGCCGACATCGTCATGGGCAGCCTCGGCTTCTTCGACCGCATCACGCTCAATTCGAAGGACATGCAGCGCGAATATTCGCGCTACCCCGCGGCGTATCGGTCACGCATGGTGCATGTCCCACACGGCTTCGACGACAAGGCCCTCACCTTGTCGAAGGACGCGGCACGAGCGACATTCAACCTGCCGCCGGATCGCATCCTGCTCGGCTGCGCCGCGAGGCTGCACCCGCACAAGCGGCTTGATGCGGCGATACGCTTGTTGCCGGATCAACCATCCTGGCACCTTGCACTGGCCGGACAGGGAGCTGATGAGTCCCGGCTGAGGCAGCTGGCCGACGAATTGAAGGTATCGGACAGGCTGTATCTGCTCGGCGAAATCCCGCCGCGCCGGATGGCGGACTTCCTCGCCTGTCTGGACGTGTTCGTATTCCCGACACAGGCCGAAACCTTCGGTCTGGCCGCGGTCGAGGCTGCAAACGCAGGTGTTCCCTCCGTAGTCACCGATCTTCCCGTGTTGCGCGAGGTGCTGTCCTTTGAGGGAAAACCGACCGCACTCTTCGTAGACGCATCCGATCATGCGAAGCTGTCGGCAGCCGTTTCGACAATTCTGACGAATCAAACCCTGAGCGACGAACTGCGACAAAACGCCAAAGGTCTGCGGCTGCGTTATTCGGTAGATGCCATGGTGGAGGAATACGTTCGGCTTCTCAGCCAAGTCATTTGACGGGGCACGCTGGAATAGATGGGCTCGACATGATCATCGAGTTTCGCTGTGAACGTGAGCATGCGCGGCGGTGGATGGACCGCGAGACGCTGTCGATCGACGGCCGGGACGTGCCGCTTCAAATCGCCTGGACCGCAACGACGGAGTCGCGCCCCACAGGTCTCGACGCGCTATTCGAACTCGAACGCATGGTGTTGCACAGGGGCCAACACAGCGGCGCCGGCAAGCTGAAGATCATTCCGGAACGGGCGCAGGCTCGCGCCGATGCGGCCGACGTGATCGTCGATTTTACGGGCGCTGCGCGCGACCCCAACTGCGCTGCCCGGCTGTATCTGCGCCCTCTCTTCAACCGCGCCGCAGGCGAAAATGCGGCTCTCGCCGCCATTCTCGCCGGCGACCTGCCCGTGATCGAGATCGTCAACGAGGTCGACAATACAGTGCTCGATCGCGGCCACCCCTCCGGAGAGATCGCGGCCGGCCTGAGCGGCGCGCTCGAAACGGTGATGGCGCGAACCCTGACCATGGTGGCGGCAATCCTGTCGGAACGCCCGCGCATCGTGCCGCAGCTAGCACGCCCCGCCGGAGACCGCATCGGCCGGCAGCCGGCGGCGTACGTTGTGCGCGGCCTCGCCGTATCGATCGCCAAGGAGATCTATCGGCTCTGCTGCTATGCCCCGCATTGGCATATCGGATGGCGCTTCAATGACGGCGCAGGCGTCTTGCAGACCGGAAATCTATCGGGACCAGGCTGGAATGTTCTTGCCGATCCCGGCCATCGCTTCTACGCCGATCCGTTTCCCATCACGTGGCAGGGACGGACATTCGTCTTCTTCGAAGATCTCGATCACCGGATTGGAAAGGGGATCATTTCCGCGATCGAGTTCAACGATGCGGGCCCGGTGGGAGACGTCGTGCCGGTGCTAGAGGAGCCCTGGCACCTCTCCTACCCGTTTCTGATCGAGAACGATGGCGCGTTGTGGATGATCCCGGAGAGCTCGGTCCACGGCGACGTTGCGCTCTACAAATGCGTTCGTTTTCCGGACAAATGGGAGCGGCACGCGACGCTGCTTTCCGGCCTCGAACTCGCCGATGTCACGATCACGCAGCACGACGGCTTGCACTATCTGTTTGGGGCCTGGCGCGACGGAACGGGCGGCTATTCGGATTCGCTGGCGATCTACTACGCAGACCGCCTCTTTGGCCCGTGGTTGCCCCATGCCAGCAATCCGGTCCTGATCGATCGTGCGAGCACGCGACCGGCGGGGAATTTCGTCACCATCGATGACAAATTGTGGCGCCCGATCCAGGATTGTGCCGACGGTTACGGCGCAGCGCTCGCGCTAGCGGAAATCGTCGAACTGTCGCCGACGACATTCAAGCAGATCGTCCGCCATTCGCTCAAGCCCGGGCCGGCATGGCCCGGCCGAAAGTTGCACACGCTGAACCGCTTCGGCCGCCTCGAGGTGATCGACGGATCGCGCGTTCAACCCAAGACCCGTGCCTTCGCGAGCAAATTCCCATCCGCTACTTTGTCTCCGCGAACCAATCCCTCCACCGCCTGCTAGCGCGAATGATTGAACAGGTCCGTCGTGGCCTCGTCGACTGCGATCTCGACCAGCGCGGGGCCACTCAACGCCAACGCTTCCGCCAAGATGCGGTCGACATCGCCGGCATCTGTCACGCGCCACCCCACGCAACCCATTCCCTTGGCGAGCGCCACGAAGTCGAGCCCGGGCAAGTCGATTCCGGGCGGGCGATGCGCCTGCATGAGCCGGCTGAAAGCGCGCATCGCGCCATAGCCTGAATTGTTCATGATCACGAAGGTGATCGGCAGACCACGTTGCGCTGCAGTCCAGATCGCCTGGACGCAGTACATCGCCGATCCGTCGCCGATCAGCGCGACGATGCGACGACCAGGCCGCGCCAGTGCCACGCCGATGGAGGCCGGCAGGCTGTAACCGAGTCCACCGCTCGCCATCGTGTAGAAACTGTCCGCGCCGCGCATGGGCAGGAATTGCTGGATGGCCGGACGATGCGACGGCGCCTCCTCCACCACGATCGCATCGCGCGGCATCAGCGCCGACAACCGGCTCAGCGCATAGGCCGGAGGAATTGGATTCTGCGCTGCAGGCGCGGCGGGCCGCGGCCGCGCCGCCGGCAGTTCGCGCCCCGCGATGTCGGGCAGCGCCGCCCGAAGCGCGGCGAGCGCCTTGGGGAGCGTGCTGATGATGGTGTCGCCGACGGCCGCAGACGCCGCTTCGGTCGGATCGTCGGTGATCTGCCATACCGGCGTTCCATCATCGAGCAAATCGCATTGTCCCTCGACATGGAAGGTGAACACGGGCGCGCCGACCACGACGATCAGATCAGCGCCGCGCAAGGCGCGGGCGAGCCCTCCCGGCGCGGCCGGAAGGAAGCCTGCGAATTGCGGATGCAATTCCGGAAAGCTCGAACGGCTGGACATTGGGCTCGCCCAAACGGCCGCCCTTGCCTGCTCGGCCACCGCGACCATCGCTTCGACACAGCCGCTGCGATCGATGTCGGGACCGACAACGAAGGCAGGTCTTTTCGCAGCTCCAATCGCGGCGCCGAGCCGGACGATCGCCGCTGGATCGGGCGCAAATTCTGTGGCGATGTGGCGGACCGGCGGAGCGACTGCGGGCCGGGCCCAATCATCCGACGGCACCGACACGAAGGTCGGGCCGCGCGGATGCTGCATGGCCGTGAGAAAGGCCTGCGCAATCGCCGCGGGAACATCCTCAGGCCGCGCGGGCTCCGCGCTCCATTTCACATAAGGCTTTGGAAACTGCTCGGCATCCTCGGCGAACAGATAGGGCCGCATCCTGAGCAGGCTGCGCGCCTGCTGCCCCGATGTCACGACCATCGGCGTCTTGTTGCGAAACGCCGTGAAGAGATTGCCGAGCGCGTGACCGAGCCCGGCCGCCGAATGCAGATTGACGAAGGCCGGCCGTCCCGTGGCCTGCGCATAGCCATCAGCCATCCCGACCACGCAGCCTTCCTGCAAGCCCAGCACGTAGTCGATGTCGTCGGGCCAGTCGCCCAGGAAGCAAAGCTCGGTCGAGCCCGGATTGCCGAAGACGCGATCGACGCCAAAGGAGCGAAGCACACCAAGGGTTGCCTCCCGAACCGTCAGGACTTTTGAGTTCATAGGCAGATTTCCTTGGGTGCTTCGCTTAGAGCGCAATCAGAACGGATAATGCTGAGGCTGCGTCTCGATGGTGATCCAGCGCAGGTCGGTGAACTCGGCGATGCCGGCCTGGCCGCCGAAGCGGCCGTAGCCCGATCCCTTCACGCCGCCGAACGGCATCTGCGCCTCGTCATGCACGGTCGGGCCGTTGACATGGCAGATGCCGCTTTCGATGCGCTGCGCCACGGTCAGCGCACGTGCGACGTCGCGGCCGAACACCGCGGCCGAGAGGCCGTACTCGGTGTCGTTGGCAAGCCGGACGGCGTTATCCACGCCGCGCGCGCGGATCACCGAGACGACGGGGCCAAAGCTCTCTTCGGTGTAGATGCGCATGCCGGGCACGACACGGTCGAGCACCGTCGCTGGGACGACCGTGGCGGCACGCTCGCCGCCCGCGAGCTTGACGGCGCCCTTGGCGATGGCGTCGTCGATCAGCGCCATGACGTGCTTGGCCGGCGCTTCGTCGATCATCGAGCCAACGACAACCGGGCCGGAGCGCGGATCGCCGGCCGGAAGCGAACTCGCCTTCTTTGCGAGCTTCTCGACAAAGGACGCAGCCACCGCCTCGTCGACGATCACGCGCTCGGTCGACATGCAGACCTGGCCCTGGTTGATGAAGGCACCGAACGCCACGGCAGCGACGGCGGCATCGAGATCGGCATCGTCGAGCACGACCAAAGGCGCCTTGCCGCCAAGCTCGAGAAGCACCGGCTTGAGATGCCTGCCGGCGAGTTCGGCAATGACGCGGCCGACGCGGGTCGATCCGGTGAAGTTGATCCGCCGCACGGCAGGATTGGCGATGAGACGTTCGACCACGGCTGGCGCATCGGCCGGAGCATTGGTCACGACGTTCACGACACCGGGCGGGAAGCCTGCATCCCTGAACACCTCGCCCACCAGCCGGTGCGTTCCCGGGCAGATCTCGGACGCCTTGAGGACGACCGTGTTGCCGCACGCCAGCGGCGTCGCCACGGCCCGGACGCCGAGAATGATCGGCGCATTCCACGGCGCGATGCCGAGGCACACGCCGGCCGGCTGGCGAACTGACATGGCGATGCATCCCGGCTTGTCGGACGGAATCACCTCGCCCGCGATCTGCGTGGTCAACGATGCCGCTTCACGCAGCATGCCGCTCGCGAGCTTGACGTTGAAAGCCGACCAGACCTCCGTCGTGCCGATCTCAGCCATCATGATCTTGATGAAGGCGTCGCGCTTGGCGTCGAGCGCGTCGGCCGCCTTCAGCAGCAGAGCCCGCCTCGCGTTGGGGCCGAGCGCCGACCATGCGGCTAGCGCGCTGGAGGCCGCCGCCACGGCGGCGTCGGCATCCGAAGTCGTCGCGGCGGCGGCGCGGCTTGCGACCTCCTGCGACAGCGGATTGCGCCGCTCGAACACCTTGCCGTTCGAAGCGGCATGATCCTGCCCATCGATGAGAAGACTGACGTCCATGAGAACCTCCGTGATATTATGGCCAAGCTCAGCCGAGCAGCCGCGATTTGCTGGTTTCGTGCGCGAAGCCGAGCGCGATCATCGCCGCGAGCGCAAGCGCGACGTAATAGCCGGTGATGGCGTGGGTGGAACCTGTCTGCGCAAACAGGCTGGTGGCGACGAGCGGTGCGATGCCGCCGCCGAGCACCGTGCCGAGCTGCTTGCCGATCGACACGCCGGTAAAGCGGATGCGGGTCGGAAACAGCTCCGGGAAATAGCTCCCTTCGGTGCTGAACATCAGCGGATGGATCACGCCCGCCGCAAGAATCACTGCGCCCGTCACGAGCAGCGTCTCACGGCTCGCGACCACACCGTAGAACGCGAGCATCGAGGCGGCCGCGAGCACGACGCCCGCCAGGAACAGACGCTTGCGTCCGATCCGGTCGGACCAGGCGCCAATCAGCGGCATGGCAACGAGCCCGACGAGATTGGCGAGCAGCACGGCCTGCGTGATCACGTCCTTTTGGACGCCGAGCTGGCGCGTCGCGAACGAGATGGTGAAGATGGCCGTCAGGTAGAAATAGGACGTCTGCGCCATCTCCGCGAAGAACACGATGAGGATCGGCCGCCAGTGCTCCCTCACCGCCTCGACCGCCGGCACGGCGTCCCTTTCCCCGGCCTCGCGGAACGTCGCGCTCTCCTCGATGCGCCAGCGCATGTAGACGCCGAGCGCGACCAGCACCGCGCTGATCAGGAACGGAACGCGCCAGCCCCATGACAGCAGGTCCGCTTCCGGCAGCCGCGAGATCGCGAGCGCCGCAAACGAGGCGAGCACGACGCCGACGGGGCCTGCGGCCTGGATCACCGCGGCAGAAAAGCCGCGCCGGTGGCCGGGTGCCGTCTCGATCGCCATGAGGATTGCCGCGGTGGACTCGCCGCCGAGCGCAAAGCCCTGGAGGAAACGCAGCACGACGAGCGCGATGGTCGCGACCACGCCCGCATTGGCGTAGGTCGGCAACAGCCCGATCGACATGGTCGCAAGCCCCATCAGCAGCAGCGTGCATAAGAGGACTGATTTGCGCCCCAAGCGATCGCCGAAATGGCCGAACACGAGCCCGCCGAGCGGACGCGCCAGAAATCCGACGGCGAACGTCGCGAACACCGCGATGGTTGCCGTGAGCCCGTCGAACTTCGGAAAGAACAGCTGCTCGAACACCAGCGGCGCGATCAGGCCGTAGATGAAGAAGTCGTACCATTCGATCGCGGTGCCGATGGTGCCGGCGATCAGGATGCGCCGGCGGCTGCTTGCGGTCTGGTCGGCGCCGACCGCGTTGGCGGCGTGATCGTCGAAGTCCTCGAGTGCTCGTGTGGTCACGGTGTCCTCCTCCGGTGTCATTGTCGTCTTGTTGTTATTGGCCGTACTG
The DNA here is from genome assembly GCF_900099855.1 of Bradyrhizobium sp. Rc2d. Classification (NCBI taxonomy): domain Bacteria; kingdom Pseudomonadati; phylum Pseudomonadota; class Alphaproteobacteria; order Hyphomicrobiales; family Nitrobacteraceae; genus Bradyrhizobium; species Bradyrhizobium sp. Rc2d. The sequence goes on from NZ_FNCU01000012.1 coordinate 150,588, forward strand.
CCGCGTTGAATGCAGCGGCAGGAATCGCTCAGCTTGCCAGCCGCGCGCTGTCGCTCGCGCCATGCCCGAGCGCGCGGGCAAGGACGCGTCCGATCGCTCCGGCCTGCGACGCGGCACCGCGCCAGGCCACGATCTGGTCGGGACGTATCAGGGCAAGGTCCGCCTCGTAGAGATCGCGCAAGGATTTTTGCAGCGTGACGAGCTTCACATCGGCCCCGATCGCGCGGACGGTTTCGGCGAATGACGCATGAGCGGACATGACCTCGCCGAACTGGAGCAGCGTCCACTCGAATCCGAACAGATCGTAAAAGGACACGCCGTCTTCCAGCCACGCATGCGGCGCGCGGCCGCCGGGACAGGCGCTCGGGACGTAGACATTCGCAGCGTCGGGCGGCGGCTCGCTGCCATCGGAAATGATAATCGGCGAGCCGTCGTAACGTCCTCCGAAGGTCACGCCGGGAATGTTGAATTCGGCACGGGCGTGCTGTTCGAGATAGATGCCAGCAATCCGTCGCATCTCGCGACCTTCGTCCGTGGCGTCCTCGATCTCCGGTGCGGGCGCGAACAGGCCAAGCGAGTCGGCGAAGCGCCGCGCATAATCGGTGTTGCGAAGCGCGACCGGACGCCGCTCGATCTCGTAACTATCAAGCAGCGCCATCGGGCTCACGCCCTTGACGACGCTTGCGAGCTTCCAGCCGAGATTGACCGCATCCTCGATCGCGGTGTTGTAGCCGAGCCCGCCGGTCGGCGTGAACAGGTGCGCTGCATCGCCGCCGAGAAAGACCCTGCCCCGCTGCATTCCATCGGCGACCAGCGCGTGACCCGCGGTCCAGGTCAGGAACGACAACACCTCGCAATCGATCGGCGCGCCACAGGCGCGCTGGAACGCCGCCCTGGCCTCGTTGATCGTGATCGCACTTTCGTCTTCGCCCGGCCGGAGCTGCGTGTGGAACGCAAATTCGTCGCGTCCGTTCACCGAGGCCATGAAGGCGCGGCGGTCGCCGTTGAAGCAATTGTACATCCACGCCTTGGCATGAGGGATGCTCGCGTAGAACTCAGGTGAGCGGAGATAGACCGCCAGCATCCGGCCGCCCATGAAATCGCGCTGCGTCCCGGTCTCGCCGCCATAGACGATCCCGAGCGATTGCCGGATCATTGAGCGCGGCCCGTCGGCGCCGACCAGGAAGTCGGCCCGAACCTGAAAGCGGCTGCCATCATCGATGCACTCGATGTCGCCGACGATGCCGTCATCGGTTTCGATGTAGCCGATCAGCCTGTGGCCATAGTTCAGCTTTATGCCGGCAAGCCGTTCGGCATGGCGGCGCAGCACCGCCTCGACATATTTCTGCGAGACCCGATGCGGCAGCTCCGCCGCACTCCAGGAGCCCGACATGCCCTTGATGAGCTCACCTGCCCGCGACGATGACGGCAACGCGAACCGCGCCAGCTCGTAACCGGTATAACGGGTGAAATACGCAACGTCGGTCGGGTAGTCCGCAGGCAGTCCTTCGTGCCTGATCTCGTCGGCGAAACCCAGCCGCCGATAATGCTCCATTGAGCGCGCCTGCGTCGCATTGGCCTGCGGATTGAATGCCGTGCCCGGCTTCTCATCGACCAGGATTGCGGACACGCCGCGCCGGCCGAGCTCGTTGGCCAGCATCAGCCCGCAGGGCCCCCCGCCCACGATAAGCACCGCGGCCGTCAGACGTGTTTCCAAGACGCTTCTCCCTACCAGCAATATCTTGCATGGTAAGGTTGCCTGACGATATCGTCAAGTAGCCTGACTAATCGGCGTCGAGCGTGTCGAACTCCGTGCCGTAGACCGCGAGCCCCTTCCGGATCGCGTCCATCGTGGCCTTGCCCAGCTCGGCGCGCATCTCCTGCTCGGCGATGTCGACGGCATCGCGGAATGCATCCAGCCATTTGCGCCCGGCCGGGGTGAACATGACGATGCGCGCACGCCGGTCGGTCGGATCGGCAACGCGGTCGACGAGGCCGAGCTCGGCGCATTGATCGACCAGCTCGCCCATCGCCTGCTTGCTCATGGATGCGCGGCGGGCGAGCTCGGTGAGCCTCGTCCCCTCGACGTCGAGATTGCGCGTGAGGCCGACATGAGCAATGCGTGTTTCGTTGTGCCCCCGCTCGCTCATCAGTTCGAGCACGCGGCCCTCGAAACGCCGCACCGCGTTGTTGAGCAGGCGACCTATGTTGGCATGCCGCCACGCGGTGCCCGATGTCCTGGCTTTCACGAGTTCCGCTTCCGAATCGAGCGATCGAGATCGCGCAAGGCTAACACAACAGGCGGCCCACGCGCTCGTACGGCCGATCAGCGCGTGTACGCGCTATGCATACGGGCGGCGTGGGTCAAGACGCCGCCCGTCGTTTCGTGTGTCGCGCGCACCCGGCAGGGACGGCGTTCTACTGAGAACGATCCGAGGTCCAGCCCTTGTACTCGGCGACATTGTCTCTGGTCACGAGCTTCGACGGCAACAGCTCGACGGTCGAGGCCGGCTTCTGGCCATTGAGAATGCCGACACCGACCTGCACGGCCCGCCGCGCCATGAAGAACGGGTCCTGCGAAGCCGACGCCTGGACCTGCGGCGACTGCGGATCCTTCAGCGCGGCCTCGATATCGGGTGCGCCGTCGACCGCCGTGATGACAATGCCGCTACGGTTCTGCTGGCGCGCAGCAAGATCAGTGCCGATCGCCTGCGGATCGTTGATGGCGAAGATGGCGTCGATCTTGGGGAAACGGGTCAGATAGCCCTGCGCGACGGTGAGGCCGCCCTCGCGCGAGCCCTTGCCGTCCTGGTCGCTGGATAACACCTTGATCCCCGCATTCTTTGAGAGGACGTTCTTGCAGCCGACGACACGGTCGATCACGGCGGAGACCTGCGGCCCGTTCTCGATGATGACGTCGCCCTTGCCGCCCAATTTGTCGACGATGTACTGGCAGGAGATCTCGCCGGCCTGCACGTTGTTCGTGGTCACGGTGGCGTCGGCGCCCTCCGCCGCGGTGTCGACCGCAACGACGACGATGCCGGCCGCCTGCGCCTTCTTGATCGCCGGCCCAATCGCCTTGGGATCGCCGGGGTTCAACAGAATCAGGTCGACGCCGGCGGCAATGAAATTGTCGATCTGGGTGACCTGCTTGCCGAGGTCGTATTCGAAGCCGACCGTCGTGATCTTCACGTTAGGATTGGTCTTTTTCGCCTCGAACTCGGCGCCCTTCGACAGCGCGACGAAGAATGGGTTACCCATCGATCCCAGCGAGACGCCGATCGACTTGAGCTCCTTGGCAAAGGATGGCGCGGTGCTTAGGGCAAGCGCCATCGCGGCGCCGGCGAGCATGATCGTCTTCAACATGGCTTCCTCCCTGGTCTGTCTTCGTCCCCGGCACGGCAGACCAGTTGCCGCAACGGAACCTCTCATCAAGCCATGCGCACTCCAGGTGCGCGCCGAGCCCTTCAAGTTCTGGCAGAACCCTGCAGCCGGTAACGATCCAGCGCCACGGCGCCGATGATCACCAGGCCCTTGATCACATATTGCCAGATGTCGGAGACACCGATGAGGATGAGGCCGTTCGACAAGACGGCGATGATCAGCGCGCCAACCAGCGTGCCCCAGATCGAGCCGATGCCGCCGACGAACGAGGTGCCGCCGAGGATCACGGCGGTGATCGCATCGAGTTCATAGGACTGCCCGAGCTGGAGGCCATTGGCCGCATAGAGCCGCGCCGCCTGCATGGCGCCGCCGAGTCCGGCGAAAAGTCCGGAAACGCCGTAGACGAAGATCAGCACGGCCCAGACCTTGATGCCGGCAAGCCGCGCCGCGCTCTCATTGCCGCCCACCGCATAGATGTGTACGCCGAGCACGGTCCGGCGCAGCACCAGCCAGGAGACGAGGATGACGAGCAAGGCGATCACCGAGAGCCACGGGATCGAGGCGACGCCGGGGACGAGCGTCAGCGAGCCATTGCCGATGAAGGCATAAGGAATCGACGGATTGAACACGGTGGTGTCGGCCCCGAGCAGTCGCGCCAGGCCGCGTACGGCGGTGAGAGAACCAAGCGTGACGATGAAAGGCGGCAGGCGGAGCAGCGCAATCAGCGCGCCATTGATGACGCCGAAGCCAAGGCCCGTGAGCAGCGCGGCCGGCAGCCACAGCATCCCGAGCTCCGGCAGCTTGGATAGCGTCAATCCGGCCATCGCGGAGGCCGCCAGGATCGAGCCGACCGAGAGGTCGATGCCGCCGGTGAGGATGACGAAGGTCATGCCTGCGGCAAGCACGGTGTTCACTGCGGCCTGCTGCAACACGATGCCGAGATTTTGTCCGGTGAAGAAGCGCCCCTCGGACAGAAAATGGAAACCGACGCACAGGATCAACAGCACTGGCAGCATGCCGAGCGCGCTGATCAGCACCCTTATGCGTTGACGCTTCGTCTCTTGCGCCGCCGCAAGGCCGGCAGCTGTGGCAGTGTCCACCTTCGAAGAGCCGTCATGCATCGAGTTGCTCCATCCCGGTGGCGAGCGTCATGATGTCTTCCTGGTTCAGGGGAGCCGCAGCTTCGCGCCTGATCTCACCGGCGATGTGTCCGGCGCGCATCACGATGACGCGGTCACAGATTCCGATGATCTCGGGCAGATCGGACGAGATGACGAGGATCGCGGTGCCGGCCTTGGCCAGATTGTCGATGATCGAATAGATCTCGGACTTGGCGCCGACGTCGACGCCACGCGTCGGCTCGTCGAGGATCAGGACCTTCGGCGCAATAGCGAGAAGCCGTGACAGCAGTACCTTCTGCTGGTTGCCGCCGGACAGGCCACCGGCGGGGACGGCGACGTCGGCGGCGCGGATGCTGAGCCCCGCGAAGGCCCGGTCGGCGCGCTCGCGCGCCTTGTCGCGATCCAGAAACCAGCCGAGCTTGGCATCGCGCGCGAGCACCGCGAGATTGATGTTGTCCAGACATGACATGTCGAGAAACAGGCCGAGCGCCTTCCTGTCCTCGGTCAGATAGGCGATGCCGGCCTCGAGTGCCGCGCCGGGGGTACGGATGTCGATCGGACGTCCCTCGAGTTCGAGACGGCCCGATGTTCTCGGTGCGGCACCGATGATGAGATGCGCAAGCTCGGTGCGACCGGCGCCGATCAGGCCGGCAAGCCCCACGACCTCACCTGCATGCACGGTCAGCGAGCAACCCTTCACGCGTTGGCCATCGGCCATGTCGATCGCTGCAAGCACGGGATGCCCCCGCCCCGCCTCCGGATCGTGATCCTTCTTGTAAAACGAGGAGACGTCACGCCCGACCATCAGCCGGACGATGGTGTCGGCGCGGATCTCAGGCTTGTCGAGCGACCCGACCAGCCTGCCGTCGCGGAGCACGGTGACGCGGTCGCCGAGGGCGTAGACCTCGTCCATGCGATGCGAGATGTAGATGATGGCAAGCCCCTCGGAGCGAAGCTGGCGGATCAGCGCGAACAGCCGCTCGCTCTCGGCGGCAGACAACGAGGTGGTCGGCTCGTCCATGATCAAGATTTTTGACCTCGCGTGCAGCGCACGCGCGATCTCGACCAGTTGCCGCTGGCCCATGGACAGATGCGCCACCAGCGTCGACGGCAGGAAGTCAGCGCCCAGTCGTTTCAGGATCGGGCCGACACCCTCGCGCATGGCGCCGCGCGCCAGCAAACCTGATCGCGATATCTCCCGCCCCAAATAGATATTCTCGGCAACACTGAGATTGGGCGCGAGCGACAGCTCCTGATAGATGATGGAGATGCCCGCCGCGCGGCCGCCGAGCGGACCTTCGATCCGCACCGGACTGCCCTCGATGCGGATCTCGCCGCCGGGATCAGGCCGGTAGGCGCCGGACAGGATCTTCATCAGCGTCGACTTGCCGGCGCCGTTCTCACCCATCAAAGCATGAATTTCGCCGGCATAGACGGTGAGATCGACGGCCCGCAGCGCCTTGATGCCAAAGAAGGATTTTGAGACCCCGCGCATCTCGAGGATCGGATCGTTCATCGTGCCTCCCGCGCACAATGCGTTTCCCACCCGCGTCTCGTTTCTTGCCCAGCGCGGTTTGGTCATTAAACAAAAGCGGGTGACGCAGGGCAATACCGAAGGCGAGTATACCGAGGTATGGGAATCCAGATTGGGCAGGCTAGTGGCGCGGCCGATACAGTTCGCGCCATGCGGGAAGCCGCCCGGCATAGCTATCGACAAGTTCAGCGTCGGGCTCGAACGTCTCGATGCGCTCCGGCCGCGTGCATACGGCAGCGATTGCCTCACCGGTGACAGCAAGCCGCCCCAATCTCGCCGCACCGAACGCGGCGCCGGTCTCACCTCCAACGAAGCGATGGACCGGAACATTCAGCACGTTTGCCAGTACCGAGAGCCAGAATGGGGACCGCGAACCACCACCAATGACATCGGCTTCCGCAATCGCAATGCCGGCATCCGCGAGCGCGTCGCGACAATCGGCAAGCGCGAAGGCAACGCCCTCGAGCACCGCCTGCACGATCGTCCCGCGATCGGTGCCATGGCTCAGACCATCCAGCATGCCGCGCACGGCGGGATCATCGTGCGGCGTCCGCTCGCCTGCGAGATAAGGCAGGAAGCTCACAGGCGACGGCGCCTGCGGGCGCGCTCCAAGCGGCGCCAGCAGTTCGGCCTCGCCGACGCCGAACAGCCGCGCGATCCAAGCGAGGCAAGAGGCGGCCGAGAGGATCGCGCCGGCCTGAATCCACATGGCGGGAATGGCATGGCAGAATGTATGCACCGCGCGGTCGGGGTTAGCGGCGATTCTGCTGGTTGGTGCCATGAGGGCACCGGAGGTTCCCAGCGATATGAACGCGGTTCCCGGCCCGATCGCGCCGATGCCGACGGCACCGGCCGGATTGTCGCCGGCTCCGCCCGCGATCACCGGCTGCCGGGTCATACCCCAGCGCCGCGCGAGCTCGCCGCGCAGGGTCGTTGCGGGCGCGCATCCCTCGACCAGCCGCGGCATGTGATCGCGCGACAGGCCGGTCGCTGCCAATGCTGAATCCGACCAGTCCCGACGCGCGGCGTCGAGCCACAGCGATCCCGATGCATCGGAGACATCCTCGATGGCCTCGCCGCTCAGCACCAGGCGCAAATAGGCCTTTGGAAGCAGAACGAGCTTGGTCGCCGCAAAGATGTCAGGCGCGTGCGTCGCGATCCAGAGCAGCTTCGGCGCGGTGAATCCCGGCATCGCTTTGTTGCCCGACGTCGCACGCAAGGCGGGCCAGCGCTGCTCCAGGATAAGGCATTCGGCGGCCGAGCGCCCGTCATTCCAGAGGATGCAGGGCCGCAAGGGCCTTAAGCTAGCATCGAGCAGCGTGGCACCGTGCATCTGGCCGGATAGTCCAATGCCTTCGACCGCCGCCAGCTCGCCGGCATGCGATGCCTTCAGAGCATCCAGCGTGGCAAAGGTCGCATCGATCCACTGCGCGGGATCTTGCTCGTAATAACCGGATTGCGGCGAGACGGTCGTGAGCGGCCGGCTCTCGTTTGCAATCACGCGCTGCGCACCGTCGACGAGAACGGTCTTGACTGCGGAGGTGCCGAGATCGATGCCGAGATACATGGATGCTCCCGCTCACTTCGCCGCGTCGATCCAGATCCCCGGCTCCGAATGCTCGCGGATGTGGCTGACCAGGAAGTCCGAGAACACCCGGATCTTGGCCGGCAGCCCGGCGCGGTTCTGATAGGCGATGTTCATGGTGAGCAGTGGCAGCTTCCAGTCCATGAGCACCGGGACGAGCCGGCCCGCGGCGATATCGCTCTGGACGATGTATAGCGGCTGGATGAGGATGCCGAGACCTGCCAATGCCGCGCCGCGGATGACCTGGCCGTCATTGCTGTCGAGCGTCGGCGTGATACGCACCGTCTGCGCGCCATGGCCCTTGCGCAGGCGCAGCGAATAGGGATCGTTGGCGAGATTGTAGACCAGCATGTTGTGACGCGCGAGATCGGCGGGCTGTTCCGGCGCGCCGCAGCTTGCGAGATAGGAGGGTGCGGCCGCGAGCACGCGACGCATCTGGCCGATGCGGCGGACGATGATGTTCGAATCCGGCTCCTGCTCGCGCGTCCGGATCGCCACGTCGATGCCGGCCTCGATGAAATCCGGGTAGCGGTTGGCGGTGGTGATCTGCATGTTGAGCTTCGGATAGCGCGCGCGGAAGGCCGGCAGCATCGGCGCCAGATAGATCACCGCAAAGGATAGCGAGCTCGTGACACGCAGCGTGCCCTGCGGCGACAGCGCGCGATCGCTGACGATGTCCTCGGCCTCAGCCAGTTCGTTCAAGACCCGGCTGGAACGCTCCAGCAGCTCCTGCCCCGCCTCCGTCAGCCACAGGCGGCGGGTATTCCGCTCGATCAGCCGGACGGCGAGCCGCTCCTCGAGCGCGCTGAGATGGCGGCTCGCGGCTGCGTTCGACATGCGCAGCGCTTCGGCGGCCTTGGACAGGCTGCCGAGCTCGGCCGTCTTGGAAAAGACCTCCAATTGCGCCAGGCGATCCATTTTTCCACTTTTAGGAAAAGAGAGTTACGATTATTGACCTTTATTTCCGCCTCCCGCAAGTCAAAATGGCCTCAACACAAGCAAGATAGCAGGCGAGGAAACAGGGAAATGTCGGGCCCGATCAGGCACATCGTGATGTGGCGGCTGCGCGGGGAGACCCCGGCGGAGCGCTCCGCCGCCCGGATCAAGGTCAAGACCCTGTTCGAAGGCCTGCGCGGCCGGATCGACGGCCTCACCCATATCGAGGTCGGCATGGATGTCAGCGCGGTCGATTACGCCTGCGACGTCGTCCTGTTCTCCGAGTTCACCAACGAGGCCGCGCTCAGCGCCTACGCCAATCACCCCGAACATTTGCGCGTTCGCGAGGCGCTGGGCGACTTGCGGATCGGACGCTTCCAGGTCGATTATCCCATCAAAGAGACCGGCGCATGATCGGTTCGTTCACCTTTGAAAACCTGCCCTGCCGTGTTGTGTTCGGCAGCGGAACGCTTGCCTCCGCCAAAGCTGAAGTCGAGCGGCTCGGCGGCAAGCGCGCGCTGGTGCTGACGACGCCGCAGCAGGAGACGCAGGGCAAGAGTCTCGGTGCGTCGCTCGGGCCGCTCTATGCGGGCCTGTTTTCCGGCGCCACCATGCATACCCCGGTCGAGGTCACGGAGCGCGCGCTCGCCGCCATGAAGGCATGCGGGGCCGACTGCGTCGTCGCGCTCGGCGGCGGCTCGACCACGGGCCTTGGCAAGGCGCTCGCCTTGCGCACCGGCGTCAACCAGCTCTGCATTCCCACCACCTACGCCGGCTCGGAGATGACACCGATCGTCGGCCAGACCGAGAACGGCCTGAAGACCACGGTGCGCGATGCCGCCGTGCTGCCGGAGACCGTGATCTACGATGTCGACCTGACCCTGACGCTGCCGGCGAGCTTAGCTGCGACTTCAGGCATCAATGCGATCGCACATGCGGTGGAAGCGCTCTACGCGCGCGATACCAATCCCGTGACATCGCTGATGGCGGAAGAAGGCATCCGCGCGCTGGCCCGCGCCCTGCCCGCCATCGCCGCGAGGAGCGACGATCGCGAGGCGCGCACCGAAGCGCTCTACGGCGCCTGGTTGTGCGGCGTCTGCCTCGGCACCGTCGGCATGGCACTGCATCACAAGCTCTGCCACACGCTCGGCGGCACTTTTGATCTGCCGCATGCCGAAACGCACACCATCGTGCTGCCGCATGCGCTCGCCTACAATGCACCGGCGGTGCCAGATGCGATGGCGCGCATCGCGCGCGCGATTGGCGCGGCCGATGCCTCCCAAGGGCTGTACGACCTTGCGAAACGGCTGGATGCAAAGCTTGCGCTGCGCGACGTCGGCATGCCCGAGAGCGGCATCGACAAGGCGGCCGATCTCGCCGTCACCAACGCCTATTGGAATCCGCGTCCGCTCGAGCGGAGCACCATCCGCGACCTGATCGCGCGCGCCTGGGCCGGCGAGCCGCCGGGCGCTATCAAACCGGCGGCGTGAAGCGATGCGGCGCACGCTGATCAAATCGGCCACCGTCATCAGCATGGATGACGCGATCGGCGACCTCTCGACCGGCGACGTGCTGGTCGAGGGCAGCCGAATCGCCAACGTGCGCCCCTCGATCGACCTCGGCAGCAGCGAGGCAGAGATCATTGACGGCACGGGACGCATCGTCATCCCCGGCCTGATCAACGCGCATATGCATACCTGGCAGACGGGGTTGCGCGGCTATGCCGCGAACTGGACGCTGCTGGAATATTTCCGCCGCATGCATGCGGGCCTCGCAACTGTGTTCCGACCCGACGACATCCACATCGCGACGCTGGTCGGCGCGCTGAACCAGATCAACTGCGGCACGACGACACTCGTCGACTGGTGCCACAACAATCCGACGCCAGATCACACCGACGCTGCGGTTCGCGGCCTGATCGAGAGCGGCATCCGCGCCGCCTTCTTTCATGGCTCGCCGAAACCCGAGCCGAAGACCGGCGAGCCGCATTTCTCGGAGATTCCGCATCCACGCCGCGAGGTGGAGCGGCTGCTGACGGGCCCTCTCGCGGACCGCGACGGGCTCGTCACGCTCGGGCTCGCCATTCTCGGCCCGCATTACTCGACGCTCGACGTCGCCATGCATGATTTCCGCCTGGCGCGCGAGCTCAAATTGATCGCCTCCATGCATCAGGGCGGCGGTCCCGCCAAGACGCCTGGTGGCTGGGAGAAGCTGATTGAGGCCGGGCTCGTCGGCGCCGGCATCAACATCGTCCATGGCAACGATCTGCCCGACGAGCTGCTGGACCGGATGGTCGATCTCGGCGTGTCCTTCTCGGTGACGCCGGAGAACGAGATGATCCAGGGCCACGGCTTTCCGATCACCGGACGCCTCTTGAAGCGCGGCGTGCGGCCGACGATCGGCATTGATCTCGAATCCGTGCTGGCCGGCGATCTCTTCTCCGCCGCCCGCGTCGCACTGTCGATGCAGCGGGCGCTCGACAATGCGGAGGCGCGCAAGACTAGCGGCACCATCCCGGCAACGACCACGATTCCGGTGCGCGAGGCGCTGCGCTGGATCACGACGGAAGGCGCCCGCATGCTCGGCCGCGAGAACCAGATCGGTTCGTTGACGCCGGGCAAGCTCGCCGACCTCGTCATCATCAACGCCTCCGATCTCAACCTCTTCCCGGTGCACGATCCCGTCGCGACGGTGGTGATGCAGACGAGCCTCGCCAATATCGAAGCTGTCATGGTCGGCGGCGCCTGGAAGAAGCGAAACGGCCGGCTGCTGGTCGAAGCGCTCGAGAGCAAGAAAGAGCTGCTGGCGCAATCCGGCCGGCGGCTGGTGCAGGACATCGAACGACAGGGACGCGCCGCCTGAAGGCGCCAATGGACAAGAACAATGAGTGATGCTTCAAGGAATGTCGCTTTCATCGGGATCGGCAAGATGGGCCTGCCGATGTCGGTGCTCGTCGCCAAGGCCGGTTACGCCGTCACCGCGTTCGATCAAAGCGCGGCGCGGATCAACGAGGCACGCGCGCAACGTATCGCGATTGCCGCTTCGCCGGCCGAGGCCGTGAGCGGCAAGACAGCCGTCGTCACGTCCCTGCCCGACGATGCCGCCTTGCGCGGCGCGCTGCTCGGTCCTGCCGGCCTCATCGCCGCGATGGCGTCCGGCGCTGTTCTCATCGAGACCAGCACCGTGAGTGTCGAGGCTTCTACCGAGGTTGCAGCCGCCGCGCAGGCGCGCGGCATTGCCTATCTTCGTTCGCCAGTCTCCGGCAATGCCAGCATCGTGCACACGGGCGCGCTGACCTGCTTCGTCTCGGGGCCGAAGGATGCCTTTGACAAGGCAAAGCCGCTGTTCGCGGCCTTCACCCGTGCGCAGACCTATCTCGGGCCGGCCGAGGAAGCACGCTACGCAAAACTCTCGGTCAATTTGATGATCGCGGTGTCGGCGGCGATGATGGCGGAGAGCCTGGCGCTGGCGCGCAAGGGCGGCATCGCTTGGCAAGACATCTTGAAGGTGCTCGACGACAGCGCGATCGCCTCGCCGATGGTGAAGTACAAGACCGCGCCGCTGCGCAACCGCGATTTCGAGTCCACTTTCTCCTGCAAGCAGATGGCCAAGGATCTCGATCTCATCCTCGGCGCCGGCCACGCCGTCGGCGTGCCGCTGCAGCTCGCGGCGCAAGTGCGCGAGACCTATGGCTCGCTGGTCGCGCAGGGCGACGGCGAGACCGACTTCATTGCGACCGTCAAGCATCTCGAACGGCTGTCCGGCCTCGGCGAGCCGAAGCTGTGATCAACGGAGGCACACATGCGTAACTTCAACGAGAACACGATCACGGACGCGGTGCTGGAGCGGATCGCGGGCGCGACCGATCCGCGCATCAAGCAAATCAGCGAGGCGCTGGTCCGTCACCTTCATGCCTTCGTCCGCGAGGTGCGGCCGACCCAGAAGGAATGGGAATACGGCATCGACTTCCTGACCCGCACCGGGCACATGTGCGACGACAAGCGCCAGGAGTTCATCCTGCTGTCGGACACGCTCGGGGTCTCCATGCTGGTCGACGCCATCAACCATCCGGTGCCGGAGGGCGCGACCGAAACCACGGTGCTCGGTCCGTTCTTCGTCCAGGCCGCGCCGGAGAAGGAAAGCGGCGCCGATATCTCGGGTCCGATGGAAGGCGATCCGATGCTGGTCACCGGCTCGGTCTCGACCGTGGACGGAAAGCCGCTTGCAGGCGCCGTGGTCGACGTCTGGCATTCCGACGACGACGGCTATTATGACGTGCAGCAGCTCGACGCCATCGGCGATCTCGCGATGCGTGCCCGCTTCCACACCGACCAGAACGGCCGCTTCCATTTCTGGTCGATCAAGCCGGCCGCCTATCCGATCCCGCATGACGGCCCGGTGGGCGAGATGCTGGAGGCCCAGGGGCGCCATCCCTGGCGTCCCGCCCATGTGCACTTCATGATCTCGTCGCCCGGCTTCGAGCAGCTCGTGACGCATGTGTTCGTCGCCGGCGACCAGTATCTCGACAGCGACGTGGTGTTCGGCGTCAAGGACAGCCTGATCCGCGAATTCGTCCGACATCCCGCCGGCCATGCGCCGGATGGTCGCATGGTGGACGGCGCGTATTTTCATCTCAACTATGATTTCGGCCTGAAGCAGGTTGCGAGCAACGCGCAAGCCGCCTAAGCCGAACGACAACGCAGCGGACCACAAGAGTCCGTCATCGGGGCAGAGAGGGAGCAAGGATGGGACCGCGGGTCAGCACGGCAGCATTGGCCGATCGCCTCACCGGCATGATCGGCCCGCGCGCCAGCGTCGCGCGCGGCGTGCTCGATCAGCATGGGCAGAGCGAGTCACATTACCGTAATCTGCCGCCCGACATCGTCGTCTTCCCTGAAACAACGCAGGAAGTCGCCGAGATTGTGAAACTCTGCGCGAGCGCAGGCATGCCGATCGTCCCGTTCGGCGCCGGCACCTCGCTCGAAGGCAACGCCGCCGCGGTCGCCGGCGGCGTCTGCTTCGATTTCGCGCGCATGAACAAGGTGCTTGCCGTGCACGACAGCGACATGGATGTCGTGGTGCAGCCCGGCATCACGCGAAAACAGCTCAATGCGGAGCTGCGAGCGACCGGCCTGTTCTTTCCGATCGACCCGGGCGCGGACGCCTCGATCGGCGGCATGACCTCCACGCGCGCCTCCGGCACCATGGCGGTGCGCTACGGCACCATGAAGGACAATGTCATGGCGCTCGAAGTGGTGCTCGCGGACGGGCGCGTGATCCGCACCGCCAGGCGCGCGCGCAAATCGGCGGCCGGCTATGATCTGACGCGCATGTTCGTCGGCGCCGAAGGCACGCTCGGCGTGATCACCGAGATCACGCTGAAGGTGCACCCCGTGCCGCAGGCGATCTCGGCCGCGGTGTGCAGCTTCGATAGCCTGCACAACGCCGTCGATACCGCGATCTCCGTGATTCAGTCGGCAATCCCTGTCGCCCGCATCGAGCTGCTCGACGACGTCATGATGCGCGGCATCAATGCCTACGCAAAGCTCGGCTATCGCGAGGCCCCGACCTTGTTCTTCGAATTCCATGGCTCCGAGGCCTCCGTCGCCGAGCAGGCCGAGGCCGCGCAGCCGATCGCGGCCGACCATGGCGGCCATGGCTTCGCCTGGGCCAAGGCACCGGAAGACCGCAGCCGGCTCTGGCACGCCCGCGACAACACGCTCTATGCGGGCCTCGGCTTGCGACCCGGTGCACGCGCGGTGATCACCGATGTCTGCGTGCCGATCTCGCGGCTGGCCGAATGCCTGACCGAGACGCGGCGCGACGCGGACGAGCATGGCTTTACCGCGCCGATCGTCGGCCATGTCGGCGACGGCAATTTCCACATGCTGATCCTGATCGATCCGGCAAAGTCCGACGAGATCGAGGGCGCCAAGGCGCTCCAGGCCCGCATGGTCGCGCGCGCCATCGCCATGGACGGCACCTGCACCGGCGAGCACGGCATCGGGCTCGGCAAGATCGATTATCTCACCGACGAGCTCGGCGAGGCCGTCAACGTGATGCGGCAGGTCAAGACCGCACTCGACCCGAACGGTCTCATGAATCCCGGAAAGATCTTTGCCAGCGGAGCGCAGGCATGAGCAGCGCAGCATTGACCGTTGAACCCTCTCCGCCCACACCGCTCTTGGAGCTGCGCGGCATCAGCAAGGAATTTCCCGGCGTCAAGGCGCTGGATGACGTGTCCTTCGCCGTCTATCCCGGCGAGGTCCATATGCTGCTGGGCGAGAACGGCGCCGGCAAGTCGAGCCTGATGAAGGTGCTGTGCGGCGCCTACCGCGCCGATGCCGGCGAATTCTTCTACAAGGGCGAGAAGGTCGAGATCAGCTCGACGGCGGATGCGCAGAAGCTCGGCATTGCCGTCATCTTCCAGGAATTCTCGCTGGTCCCCTATCTCGATATCGCCCAGAACATCTTCCTCGGTCGCGAGCCGAAGGGCCGCATTCCCGGCACCATCGACCGCCGCAAGATCCTGGCAGACGCGCGTCGTGTCCTCGGCACCATCGGTTTCGACATCGATCCCTCCACCACCGTCGACAAATTGGGGGTGGCACAGCAGCAGATGGTCGAGATCGCCAAGGCGATCAGCCAGAACGCCCGCATCCTCGTGATGGACGAGCCGACGGCCGCGCTGTCCGACCGCGAGACCGAGCTGCTGTTCGCGTTGATCGCGCGGCTGAAGGCCGACGGCGTCTCGATCGTCTACATCTCGCACCGCATGGCCGAGGTGTTCGCGCTCGGCGACCGCATCACCGTGCTGCGCGACGGCCGCCGCATCGACGGTGTCCGCCCTGCCGACGTCACGCCGGACCAACTCGTCCGCATGATGGTCGGTCGCAATGTCGACATGACCTACCCGCGCAACTTTGCCGACAAGCCCGGCGAGGTGCTGCTGGAGGTCAAGGGCCTGACCTCCTCGACCGGCATCTCCGACATCAACATCGAGGTGCGCCGGGGCGAGATCGTCGGCCTGTGCGGCCTCGTCGGCTCCGGCCGCAGCGAGGTTGCCCGCGCCATTTTCGGCGCCGATCCCATGACATCGGGCGAGATCGTCTTCGACGGCAAGACCATTTCCGGCGAACCCGACCTTGCCGCCCGGCGCGGCATCGCGCTGATCCCGGAGAGCCGCAAGAGCGAGGGCCTCGCGCTGCTACGATCAGTCAGCGATAATCTGGTGGTATCGGCGCTGCGAAAGCTGTTTCCAAGCGGCCTGTTCGACCAGCGCAGTGCGCAACGCACCTCTGACGGATTGATCCGGCAATTGAGGATCGCGACCCCGAGCGCACGCCAGACCGTCGGTCTGCTCTCGGGCGGCAACCAGCAGAAGGTCGTGATCGGCAAGTGGCTGGCGGCCGGCTCGAAGCTGTTCATCTTCGACGAGCCGACGCGCGGCATCGACATCGGCGCCAAGTCGGAGATCTTTGCCCTGATCGACCGCCTCGTCGCGGAGGGCGCGGCCGCCTTGATGATCTCGTCCGAACAGGTCGAGATCTGCCATGTCTGCGACCGTGCCTATGTGATGCGCGAGGGGCGCATCGCCGGGCACCTGACACGCAACGAACTGACCGAGGAGAACATCGTGCGACTGGGGATGCATCATGCGTGAAGCCGCGGTCGTCTCTCAACCCAATCCACTGCAACGCATTCCCGGCGTTGCCATGGTGCTGGTGCTGCTGATCGCGCTGTTCAGCGCGATCGCGCCCGGCTTCCTGTCGGTCGCCAACCTCTCCAACGTGCTGGTGCAGTCGACCATCCTGACCATGCTCGCGCTGCCGATGACACTGATCATCATGACGGAGGGGCTGGACCTGTCGATGGGCGCGGTGCTGACGCTGACCTCGCTCTGCGTCGCGATCGTGTCGCTCGCGACGAAATCAATGTTGCTGGGCCTCGGCGCCGGCCTGCTGGTCGGCGCCGGGTTCGGCATCGTCAACGGCTGGCTGGTCGCGATCCTGGGCATTCCGCCCTTTGTCGCGACGCTAGGCACGCTCGGCATGGCGCAGGGCCTGTCGCTGATCGTCAGCGACGGCCAGAGCGTGGTCGGCATTCCCCACAGCGTGCGCGACATCTACTCGGCGACACTTCTCGGCATTCCCGTGCCGATCGTGATGGCGCTGGTGACCTATGCGGCCTTTCACGGCCTGCTCTATCACACCCGCTTCGGCACCTATATCTTCGCGCTGGGCGGCAATCGCGAGGCGCTGCGCTATGCCGGACTCTCGCCGAACAAGCTGCTGATCGCAGTCTATGCGATCGGCGGCGCGATGGCGGGAATCGCGGGCCTGTTGATGACCGCTCGTATGAATTCCGGCCATCCCACCGCCGGCCTTGGTCTCGAATTCGATGCCATCGCGGCCGTCGCCGTCGGCGGCACGTCGTTCGAGCGCGGCAATGGCTGGCTGCTCGGCACCGTGCTCGGCGTCATCGCGGTCGGCGTCTTGCGCAACGGGCTGAACCTGATCTCGCTGCCGTCCTCGGTGCAGGTCGCAAGCGTCGGTGTGCTCGTCATCGTCGCGCTGTTCCTCGACGGCCTCAGGAGCCGCGCATGACCGACATCACCAAAGACGCCATCGCGCCGCCTCGCTCGTTCCTGTCGCAGGACGCGATCCAGCTGTTCTATCGCCTGCTCGCGGCACTGCTGATCTGCGCGGTGCTGGCCGTGCTCAGCGATTCCTTCCTGAGCCTCGGCAACATCCTCAACGTGCTGAGGCAAGCGAGCCTAACCTTCTTTATCGCCTCCGGCCTGACCCTGGTGGTGCTGACCGCCGGCCTCGATCTCTCCGTCGGCGCCAACGTCGCGCTGTCCGCCTGTATCGCCGGCACCGTGATCCACAAGACCGGCTCGCCGGCGCTCGGCATCCTCACCGGCCTTGCCTGCGGCGGCATCGTTGGCCTCCTCAACGGCGTCATGGTCACCGCGCTCCGCATCCCCTCCTTCATCGCCACCTACGGCATGCTATGGGTGCTGAACGGCCTCACTTATTGGTACATGGCGGGCGAGACCCTTCACGGCTTCCCGGCCGGCTTCCGCCAGATCGGCAGCGGCTATCTGTTCGGCCTGCCGATCCCGGTCTATCTGCTGCTGGTGTTCCTCGGAATCGGGACGCTGTTCGCGCAACGGACGATCTGGGGCCAGGAGATCTATGCCATCGGCGCCAATCCGGTCGCAGCGCGGCTGTCGGGCATCCCCGTCGCGCGCCGCCTGCTGCTGGTCTATGCCGTCTCCGGCACCATGGCGGGGCTCGCCTCGATCATCTTCCTGTCGCGGCTGAATTCGGCCGAGGCCGACATCGGCGAAAGCCTGACGCTGCCGGCGATTGCGGCGGTGCTGATCGGCGGCACCTCGCTGTTCGGCGGCGTCGGCACCGTGTTCGGCACCTTCATCGGCGCACTGATCCTGACCTTGGTGCTGAACGGCATGAACCTCTTGTCGGTCAGCGCCAACTGGCAGCCGCTGGTGACAGGCATCATCGTCATTCTCGCGGTCTGGCTCGACATGA
Source organism: Bradyrhizobium sp. Rc2d (assembly GCF_900099855.1). NCBI lineage: Bacteria > Pseudomonadati > Pseudomonadota > Alphaproteobacteria > Hyphomicrobiales > Nitrobacteraceae > Bradyrhizobium > Bradyrhizobium sp. Rc2d. The sequence continues at coordinate 168,705 of NZ_FNCU01000012.1, forward strand.
AGACCCGCCGCCGCGCGCAATGAGCTTTTAGAAATCCAACAAGCAAAATGAGGGATGGAGGCTACATGAAACTGAAACTTGGCTATCTGACGCTGCCGCTGCTGATGGCGGCTGCGTTCACTACGGGGGCGCGCGCCGACGGCGAGACCATCGCCGTCTTCACCAAGAACCAGACCAACCCGTTCTTCCAGACGGTGCGGGTCGGCGCCGACAACATGGCGAAGACGCTGAACGCGAAGACGCTGCAGTACATCCCGACCAAACCAGACTCGATACCCGAGCAGCTCAGCCAGATCGAGGACGTCGTGGTGAAGAAGCCGAGCGCAATCGTCTTCACGCCGGTCGACTACAAGGCGATGGTGCCCGGCGTCGAGAAGATCAACGAAGCAAAAATCCCCGTCGTCAACATCACCGACCGTTCGGCGGGTGGCAAATTCCTCTCCTTCGTCGGCGCCGACGATTACAGCCTTGGGCTCGAGACCGCGCGCTACCTGCTCAAGACGCTGAGCGGCAAGGGCAACATCGTCATCATCGAGGGCGTCAAAGGCTCGCTGACCAATGTCGACCGCGTCCGCGGCTTCAACGCTGCGCTGAAGGAGGCTCCAGGCGCCAAGCTGCTGGCCTCGCAGCCCGGCAATTACCAGCGGCTGCAGGCGCTCCAGGTGATGGAGAACCTGATGCAGTCGAACTCGCAGATCGACGGCGTGCTCGCCGCCAACGACGCCATGGCGGTCGGCGCGATCGAGGCGCTCGACGGCGCCAACCGCAAGGCCCAGGTGATCGGCATCAACGGCACCAAGGAAGCGATCGACGCGATCAAATCAGGCAAGCTGCTCGCGAGCGGCGACTACAACGGATTTGCGCAAGGCTGCCTCGGCACCATGATGGCGATCCGCTCCTTGCGCAACCAGCCGGTCATCAACGAGATCGTGCTGAAGCCGACCGTCATCACCAAGGACAATTTTGGGCCGTTCGACGTGCCGCTGGAGCAGCGGACCTGCCCGACCTTCGAGGAAGCGGGCAAGCTCGGCGTCAAGTAGATTAACCGATCACGTCAAGTCCGGACGGCCGCCGCTCGCGGCCGTCCCAAGAACTGAAGCAAGAAACGGAGACATCATGCTGTTCGCCATTCACGCCGTCGACCGCGCCGGCGCGCTGCCGACCCGGCTCGCCAATTACGACGCCCACAAGGTTTTCCTCAGCGACACCTCGCGCTTCGGCGTCAAGATCGTGATGTCGGGGCCGCTCGTTTCCGACGACGGCGCGACCATGATCGGCAGCTTGTTCCTGATCGAGGCGTCCGGCCGTGGCGAAGTCGAGGCCTTCAACCGCGCCGATCCCTTTGCTGCCGCCGGCATCTGGGAAAAGGTCACGATCACGGGCTTCCTGCGCCGGCAAGGTTGAGGCCGGCCAAATCAAGAACGCAAAAACAACCCCATGCACAGTAGAACGGGGTTGTCTTTGCATACAAATTTCCGTCGCGTCGAGCGCGCTTTAGCTCGTCGATCGCAAAGCGCAATGGCTTCAGGTTGAATCGATTCCGGGGCGGCTTGTTCACCTCTCCCGCTCGCGGGAGAGGTCGGCGCGCAGCGCCGGGTGAGGGCTTTCTCCTCTAGGGAACTGTCCCATTGCGGAGACACCCTCTCCCCAACCCTCTCCCGCAAGCGGGAGAGGGAGCGCACCTTCGGTGCAGCAAACAAGCCTGATCTCATCACGCTTTAGGCGCTCGTCGCGGCAACGCCCTCTTCTAGATGACAGGCCACCCACTGCTCGGCTCCAATCGCGCGAAGCACCGGCTCCTCGGTCCGGCAGCGGTCGAAGACGAAGGGGCAGCGGGTGTGGAAGCGGCATCCGCGCGGCGGATTGATCGGGCTCGGCACGTCGCCCCTAAGAATGATCGGATTGCGCTGGGCGCCGGGCTCGGGCAGCGGCACCGCGGAGAGCAGCGCCTTGGTGTAGGGATGTCTCGGTGCCGCAAAGATCTCGCGGCGCGGGGCGACCTCGACGATCTTGCCGAGATACATCACCGCGACACGGTGCGTCATGTGCTCGACGATCGCGAGATCATGGCTGATGAACAAGAGCGCGAGGCCGAACTCGCGCTGGAGATCCTGGAGCAGGTTGACGATCTGCGCCTTGACCGAGACGTCGAGCGCGGAGACCGCCTCGTCGCAGACGATCAGTTCGGGCTCGGCCGCCAGCGCCCGCGCGATGCCGATGCGCTGGCGCTGGCCGCCGGAGAACTCATGCGGCCGGCGGTTCAACGCCTCGCGCGGCAGGCGCACGGTATCCATCAGCGCGGTGACGCGCACCTCGAGGTCTTCCGCGGATTTGGCGAGACCGAAATTGCGGATCGGCTCGGCCAGGATGTCGCGCACGCGCATGCGCGGATTGAGGCTCGAGAACGGATCCTGGAACACGACCTGCACGCGGCGGCGCATCTGGCGCATCGTGCTCGGCGCAGCGTCGTCGATCCGCTGGCCGTCGAGGATGACCTGTCCCGCCGTGATGTCGAACAGCCGCAGGATGGCGCGGCCGACCGTCGACTTGCCGCAGCCGGACTCGCCGACCAGCGACAGTGTCTCGCCGCGCGCGATCTCGAACGACACGCCGTCGACTGCATAGACGAATTCGGACTTGCGGCCGAACAGGCCGGTCTTGACCGGAAAGTGCTTTTTGAGGTCGTTGACCTGGAGCAGCGGAGGACTCATGCCGCGACAGCTCCCTTGGCCGCATAGTGGCAGGCGGCGATGTGACGGGGTCCCTTCTCTTCGAGCCCCGGCGCATATTGCCGGCAGAGATCGGTCGCAAGCGCACAGCGCCCGGCAAAGACGCAGCCGGTGATGGGCTTGCGGAGATCAGGCACCTGCCCCGGGATCTCGGCGAGCCGCGTTGCCGTCCCGGCGAGCGAGGAGCCAAGCTTCGGCACCGCGCCGAGCAGGCCTTGCGTATAGGGATGGCGCGGCGAGCGAAACAGCTCAGCGACCGGCGCCTCCTCGACCTTGCGACCGGCATACATCACCATCACACGCTCGGCGATTTCGGCGACGACGCCGAGATCGTGGGTGATCAGGATGATGGCCGCGCCAACCCGGCGCTTCAGGTCCAGCATCAGCTTGAGGATCTGAGCCTGGATGGTCACGTCGAGCGCCGTGGTCGGCTCGTCCGCAATGAGGAGCTTCGGATTGCAGGCGAGCGCGATGGCGATCATGACGCGCTGGCGCATGCCGCCGGAGAGCTGGTGCGGATATTCGCGCACGCGCCGCTTCGGCTCGGGAATGCCGACCAGCGTCAGCATCTCGATCGCATGCGTCTCGGCAGCCTGTTTGTCGAGGCCCTGATGGATCATCAAGGTCTCGCGGATCTGGCGGCCGACGGTGAGCACCGGGTTGAGGCTCGTCATCGGTTCCTGGAAGATCATCGAGATGTCGTTGCCGCGGATGGCGCGCATCTCACGATCGGACAGTTGCAGCAGATCCTTGCCGGCAAAGCGGATGCTGCCGGCGATCCTGCCCGGCGGCTCCGGGACGAGCCGCATCAGCGACATCGAGGTCACCGACTTGCCGCAGCCGGATTCGCCGACGATGGCGAGCGTCTCGCCCTCGTTGACATGGAAGGACACGCCGTCGACGGCGCGGTTGATGCCGCCGGGAGTGCGGAAATGGGTCTGGAGATTCTCGACTTCGAGCAGCGCCATCGCGATCAGCCTCGATACATCAGAGGCTCTTGGCCATGCGCGGATCGAGCGCATCGCGAAGGCCGTCGCCAAGCAGGTTCACGGCGAGCACGGTGACGGACAGGAATGCCGCCGGGAAGAACACGATGTAGGGCTTGACCTGCCACAGCGCGCGGCCCTCGGCCATGATGTTGCCCCAGGACGGAATGGTCGGCGGCGTTCCTGCGCCGATGAAGGACAGGATCGCCTCCGTGATCATGGCGCTGGCGCAGATATAGGTCGCCTGCACCAGCATCGGCGCCACCGTGTTGGGCAGGATGTGGCGCAAAATGATCATCGGCGTGCGCGTGCCGCAGGCGACGGCTGCGTCCACATAAGGCTGCTCGCGCAGCGACAGCACCACGCTGCGCACGAGGCGCGAGACGCGCGGGATTTCCGCGATGGTTATGGCGAGGACGACGTTGCCGACGCTGCCGCGCGTCAGCGCCATCAGCGCGATCGCGAGCAAGATCGGCGGGATCGACATCAAGCCGTCCATGAAGCGCATCAAAATGCCGTCGGCCCAGCGGATGAAGCCGGAGACCATGCCGATGGCGAGGCCCACCGCGGACGCGAAGATCGCAACCGATAGCCCGACCGTGAGCGAGACCCGCGCGCCGAACAGCACGCGCGAATAGATGTCGCGGCCGAGCACGTCGGTGCCGAACCAGAAATCGGCCGACGGCGCCCGGGTGCGCTTGGCCGGCGCCAGCGCGGTCGGGTCGACCGTTCCGAGATGGGCTGCGAAAATCGCGATCAGGACCAGCGTCAGCAGCAGCGCGCCACCAATCGCGACGGTGGGATGGCCGCGCAAGAGCCCGATGAAGCCGCGCCGGATCGTGACCGGCCGCAGGATCTCCGGCAGTTGCGGCGCGACGACGAGGCCGGCGGGAAGCGATTGCGAATTGACGGTCGTATCGGTCAATAGCGGATCCTCGGGTCAACGAGCGTGTAGATGACGTCGATCATCAGATTGACGAGGACGTAGACGAAGCTGAACAGCAGCACGATGCCCTGGATGACGGGATAGTCGCGGCGCAGGATCGCATCGATCGTGAGCCGGCCAAGGCCGGGGATCGCGAACACGCTCTCCGTGACCACCGCGCCGCCGATCAGGAGCGCGATGCCGATCCCAATCACCGTGACGATCGGAACTGCCGCGTTCTTGAGCGCGTGAATGAACAGGATGCCGCCCTGCCCGAGGCCCTTGGCGCGCGCGGTGCGGATATAGTCCTGCTGTAACACTTCGAGCATGGCCGCGCGGGTGATGCGCGCGACCAGCGCGATATAGACGCAGCCAAGCGCGATCGCCGGCAGGATCAGATTCTCGAGCCATGGCCAGAAGCCTGCCGTGAGCGGCGTATAGCCCTGCACTGGAAGCCATTCCAATTCGAGCGCAAAGACGTAGGCGAGCATGTAGCCGACCACGAACACGGGCAGCGAAAAGCCGAACACGGCAAAGCCCATGATGACGCGGTCGATCAGGCTGCCGGCCTTCCAGGCCGCCACCACCCCGAGTGGCACCGCGACCACGATCGTGAGCAGGAGCGTGACGATCATCAGCGACAGCGTTGGTCCGAGACGCTGGCCGATCATCGCCGATACCGGCAGATTGGTGAAGATCGAGGTGCCGAGATCGCCGTGCAGGATGCGCCAGACCCAGCTTCCGAACTGGACCAGGAAGGGACGGTCGAGGCCGAGGCTCTGGCGGATGCGCTCCACATCCTCCGGGCTCGCCTGGTCGCCCGCGATCACCACGGCGGGATCACCCGGCGCGATGTAGAGCAGGCTGAACACGAACAGCGCGACGATCGCCATCACCGGCAAGGTCGCGACGATGCGACGGAGGATGTAAGAGAGCATCTGGCTTCAGCGCACGATCATGCGGACTTCGACACGCCCCAGAAGAACGGCAGCGGCCCCTTGGTGACGCCGGAGACGTTCTTGCGCCACGCCGTATAGGTCAAGAAGAAGCCTGTCGGCGCATAGACGACATCCTCGAGCGCCGCCTTATTGACCCGCCCGATCGCCGCCTTTTCTTCCTCGAGATTCTTGGCCTCGAACCAGGCCGTGATTTCCTTCTCGGTATTCGGGCTATTGGGCCAGCCGAACCAGGCCTTGTCGCCATTGGCGCGAATGGCGGTGTAGGCGGCGGGCGTGATGCAGTCGGCACCGGCATGCCAGCTGTGGAACATGTTCCAGCCGCCGTGCCCGGGCGGCGTCTTCTGCGCCCGGCGAGAGCCAACCGTGCCCCAATCAGTCGCGACGAAGTCGACATTCATGCCAAGCCGTTTCAGGAGGTCCGCGGTGACGTCGCCTTGCGCCTTCGTGATCGGCTGGTCCTGCGCCACCAGACACGTCACCGGCTGGCCGGAATAGCCGCTCTCGGCCAGCAACTTCTTGGCCGCGTCGAAATCGCGCTTGCCCTTGAGGATCTCACCGCCCAGTTCGCTGTAGAGCGGCGTATCGGGCGTGAAGAAGCCCGGCAGCGGCTTCCACAGCGCGGTGTCGTCGCCGACGATCGCGCGCATATAATCTTCCTGGCTGAGCGCCATCAGCACCGCGCGCCGCGCCCGCACGTCGTTGAACGGCGCGAACAAATGGTTCATGCGGAACGAGCCGATATTGCCGAGGGGATCGCCGATGTCGACGCTGATGTTCTTGTTCTTCTTCAGCACGGGCACGAGATCGGCGATCGGGTTCTCCCACCAGTCGACCTCGCCGTTCTGCAACGCAGCCGCCGCGGTCGCCGGGTCCGGCATCACCACCCATTCCACGCGATCAATCAGGATCTGCTTGCCGCCGGCAAGCCAGGATGCCTTCTCCTGCCGCGGGACGTAGTCGGTGAACTTCTCGAACACGGCCTTCGCGCCCGGCACCCATTCGCCCTTGGCGAACTTCATCGGCCCGGAGCCGACATATTCCGTGATCTGCTTGAAAGGATCGGTCTTCGCGATACGCTCGGGCATGATGAAGGAGCACGGCGCGTTATTCTTGGCCAGCGCATAGAGCATTTTCGGGAAGGGCTGCTTCAAAACCCATTTGAACGTGCGGTCGTCGACAGCCGTCAATTCCTGCTGGATCGCAATGATCATCAACCCCATCGGATCGCGCGCGGCCCAGCGCGACAGGCTCGCAACGACGTCCTTGGCCAGCACCGGCTCGCCGTCATGGAACTTGAGGCCGGGTCTTAAGCGGAATGTCCAGATCTTGCCATCGTCGGAGGTCTCCTCGGACTCGACCATCTGCCGCTGGGGCTGGAGCGAGGAATCGATGCCGTAGAGCGTGTCCCAGACCATCGCGGCAGCATTGCGCACGACATATTGAGTGCCCCAGATCGGATCGAAATTGGCGAGATTCGCTTGCGGCACGAAGCGCAACGTGCGCGCCGCCGCGCCTTGCGACAGCGCAGGGGCCGAGAGGCCACCCGTCAACGCCAGGCTGCCCGCGCCAGCCAGTCCCTTCAATACGGTCCTGCGATCCATGAAGTCCTCCCACTATTGCCGTGATGCCGGCCATCATTGGCCAAGGGCAGGTGAAACCTGCCCGTTGGCGTGCAAATGGTATGCCACTAACTGCGCCTTCGCCAGCGGCGATTTGGGGGGACTTCGCGCCTCCTTGCAGACGCTGCCGCGATCAAGCGCGGCGCATCGCTGCCACGGCATGTTTTGCCGTAGCTTTTCGTTTCCTTAAGCGCTCGCCAGAAGGATGCAGGCAACGCTGTATGCATCCGCGAAGGGACTTGCGGTGGTGGCGATCACGGCCACCGGCCGCGCTGATGTGCCCTGTCACGCTGTCCGCGCGTGCACAGGATCGCAGGGGTTAGCCTTTGCAGACTGCGCCTCGCACAGTCGCAAGGCTAACCCTTACACCATTCTTACGCGCTCGCCTGGGTGACGAACTTCGTATTGAGGTAACCCTCGATCGCTTCGAGGCCGCCTTCGGAGCCGTAACCGGAATCCTTGATGCCGCCGAACGGCACTTCCGGCAGCGCGAGGCCATGGTGGTTGATCGAGACCATGCCGCTCTCGATGTCGGAGCCGATCGCCTGCATCGTCTTGGTCGAGGTGGTGTAGGCATAGGCTGCAAGGCCGTAAGGCAGACGGTTCGCTTCCGCCACCACCTCGTCGTAGCTGCGGAACGAGGTGATCGGCGCCAGCGGTCCGAACGGCTCCTCGTTCATGATGCGCGCATCGCGCGGCACGTCGGTCAGCACGGTCGGCTCGAAGAAGAAGCCTTCATTGCCGATACGCTTGCCGCCGGCCTGCACCTTGGCGCCGCGCTGGACCGCGTCGGAGACCAAGCCCTCCATGGCGTCGACGCGGCGCGGGTTCGCCAGCGGCCCTATGCGGGTGTCCTTGTCGAGGCCGTTGCCGACCTTGAGGCTCTTGGCCGCCGCCACGAACTTGTCGACGAAGGGCTGGTAGACGCTTTCATGCACGAGGAAACGCGTCGGCGAGACGCAGACCTGGCCCGCGTTGCGGAATTTGTTGGCCGACAGGATTTTTGCGGCGTTGTCGAGATCAGCGTCGGCGAACACGATCGCCGGCGCATGCCCGCCGAGCTCCATGGTGACGCGCTTCATGTGCAGGCCGGCGAGCGCAGCCAGATGCTTGCCGACTGCGGTCGAGCCGGTGAAGCTGATCTTGCGGATGATCGGATGCGGAATGAGATATTCCGACACTTCCGCCGGCACGCCGAACACCAGTTGGACGACACCGGGGGGAATGCCGGCGTCGGCATAGGCGCGCACCAGCTCCATGCAGCTTGCCGGCGTCTCTTCCGGTCCCTTGACGATGATCGAGCAGCCGGCGGCGAGCGCGGCCGAGATCTTGCGCACTGCCTGGTTGATCGGGAAATTCCAAGGCGTGAACGCGGCGACCGGGCCGACCGGCTCCTTGGTCACGAGCTGTGAGACGTTGCCCATCCGCGGCGGCACGATGCGGCCATAGGCGCGGCGGGCCTCCTCGGAGAACCAGTCGATGAGGTCGCCGGCCAGCATGGTCTCGCCTTGCGCTTCCACCACCGGCTTGCCCTGCTCCATGGTCATCACGGGCGCGATCTCGGCGGCGCGCGAGCGGATGATGTCGGCCGCTTTCCGCATCAGCTTATAGCGGTCGAACGGCGAGGTCTTGCGCCAGACCTCGAAGCCGGCCTTGGCCGCCTCCAGCGCGCGGTCGAGGTCCGCACGCGAGGCGTGCGGGGTCTTGCCGATCGGCTGGCCGGTGGCGGGATTGAGGATGTTCTCCGACTTGCCGGACGTGCCGTCGGTCCACTCGCCGGCGATGAACATCTGAACTTTCGGGTACATCCTTGGGGTCTCCTGCATGATTTTCGGTCTTCGACGGGTTGCTGCCGCCGTTTCGAGCGAGCGCAGAGCTACACCGAAAGCCGGCCGGCGAAAAGGCGTCAATGACGAATAGGCCGCAGGGCATTGCTGACCTGCTGGCCGGACCGTATCGAGCCGCAGTTGCGCCTCAATTCAGGGTGCCAGCGAGGACCGCAAGCGCCGCCAGCCGATGACGATGCCGGTGATGGAGAACGCCAGCCCAAGCGTACAGAGGCTGACGATCACGACATCACGCAGCCGCGGGTGGGCCAGCAAGACCGGGAAGTCGAGCGTGTGCAACGCACTGTAAAGCCAGCGGTAGGCGCGCCGCGACGGATCCAGTCTTTGCAGCACGCCGCCATCGGCGCCATCGATGTCGAACCAGAGATCGCCGCCACAGCGCGAGCGGTAGACCGGTGCACCCGGCATTGTGGATGGCGCGGGGTAGTCGTCGCTATCAGGAAGGACGGACGGTAGGCCGCAGCCGACTGCAAAGCGCCCCGTCAGAGCCTGAATCTCGTGCACATCAAGGAATCCGGCCGGTCCATCGCGCGGCGCATCCCCTCCCCTGCTCAAGGTCTGACGACCGAGGGCGACCCGATCGCGCCGATAGACATGGCCGTTGAAGGCGAACCATTCCGCCTCGCGCGCCGCGGGAGATATTGGCTGCCGATCGAGCGATGCGGCCTCCCGCCAATCCGGCGCGGCGTTCATCGGGCCGGCCTCTGCCGGCGTCAACTGGCCGCGCGAGAACAGCCGGCCGTGATCCATCGAGAGCCAGCCGCTGAAGATCCAGGTCAGCACGAAGACCGTTGCTGCGAGGCCAATGAGGTGATGCAGCGCATGCCAGCCACGGTAAGGTGTGGAGATTTGCCTCTTGGAAATCCTGATCCGCGCGATCCCGAGCACGGCGCCCAGCACAGCCGCGATCAGGGCCAGCAGCGCCAAGGTCCAGACCACGCGGTCCCACAGGGACCAGTTGCTGCGCAGGATGGTCGGATAGATCCAGTGCAGCACGCTGCCGACAAGATTCCAGCCGCGCTCGCTGCGCGTCGTATCAAGCACGATCTCGCCGGTCGGCGACGAGACATAGACCTCCGTCCCCGCAGCATCGCCGAGGGCCACGCGAAACAGAGGTCGATGGCGATCGAAGCCGTTCGGCACGCTCCACTGATCGTAGTCCGAACGCCCGACGATCGTCGCATGCGAGGCATCGATCTCGCGCTGGCGCGCATGAGCCTGCGCAATAGCCAGTGCGACATCAGCGGATTTCACTGACGCGTCGTCCCCGTCGGCCGCGCGGACCGCGCGCTGACGCGAGGGACCCGAGACGATGTAGACTGTGCCGTCGCTCCGCTGGATCAGCCGAACGCGCGTGGCATCCGCGATCCCGCTCGCAGCAACGGCGTCCGCGATCGATATCGTCACTTCTCCGCGATCCAAAGGCGCGAGTCCGGCAAATCGCTCTGCTTCCGTCAGGGACGGAAACGGAACGAAGTGCATCACGATCCCGCTCGCGAACCACATCGCGAACAGCAGGCAGAACGCGATCCCGAGCCAGCGGTGCGAGAGGACGATCGCGCTCATCTTACGCTCGAGGCCTCACCATTTGAACGCCGCCGAGATCTCATAGGTGCGCGGCGCGCCCAGGAGGATCTGGTCGGGGTAGAACGGATCGCCCCAGATCGCGTAGCGCTTGTCGGTGATGTTGCGGACGCGGAAGGTCAGGCGCGCCTGGTCGACCGCACTGAACATCGTCTTGGGGATGTCGACGAAGGCATAGACGTCGGCGACGGTATAGGCCTTCATCGTCACGACGTTGGCGTCCGTGTTGTAACGGTCGCCGACATGGCGGCCGGTGATGCCGAGCTCCACCGGCCAGGGCGTGAAGAAGCGCCAGGATGCGCCGGCGTTGGCCACGATGCACGGCACGTTCGGCGGCGCATTGCCAGAGAACGAGCCGCCGACAAAGTTGTAGTCGGCGTAGCGCGCATCGACATAGGCGATGTTGCCCCAGAGACGCAGGGGGTCGATCGGGCGCACGGCCCCCGCGAGCTCCACGCCCTTCGACTCCTGCCGTCCGGCGATGTTGAGCTGCATGCCGCCGGCTGCGGCATAGACGTTCTTGCGCACGATGTCGTAGGCGGAAAACGACCACTCCGCCCGGTTGTCCCAGAACAGGTGCTTGACGCCGGTCTCAAAGGTGCGCGCGGTGGTCAGGTCGAGCGGCTGGGTCGGCCCGAGCAGAAAGATGTTGTTGGCGGAGATGTCTGCGCCGGTGGCGTACTGGCTGAAGAAGGTCAGGCCAGGCACGGTCTCCCAGGTGTAGCCGATGCGCCCCGTCACCGGCGCCCAGTCTTTCGTGAACGGGAAGCCAGCCTTCTCCAGGCCGTTCTTATCGGTCGAGTTGCGGTCGAGCCCGATATGCTCGACGCGGAGGCCACCAACCAGCGCGAAGGTACGTGTTAGCTTCAGCCGGTCCTCGAATGACAGCGCCTCGTTGTCGATGCGCGCGGTTTGCTGCTGGATCGTGAGCGGGCCGTAAAAGCCGCGGTTGGGATCGACGAGCGAAACGGAATCGCCAGGGAAGTTCGCCGCGCCCGGCCTGACGAAATCGAGATAGCTTGACGAGAGAGTCGTGACTAGCCGGTTGTCGAAGCCAGCGATGTTCGCATCCCAGATCAGGTCGGTGACGTTGCCCACCAGCCGCTGGCTGTGCGCGACATAGAAGCGTTCACGATCGACCATGTTCGTTGTGGAATTGAACGCCTCGATCTCGTTGTTGAACCAGGTCCGTTCTGCACCATAGCCATAGGCTTGGCTTTTCAGCGTCAAATCGGGCGCGAGCTTCAGCTCGAAGCCGCCGCGCAGCCAGACCTCCTGGGCGACGTTGCGGTTGTCGAGGACGTTGTAATTGGTGTTGAAGGTACGATCATCGATGGTGACGGCACCGAGATTGGTTCCGTTGTAGTTCGAGACGTAATTGCCGGAGACGATGCCGCTCGTGGCATGCGAGCCGCTGAAGGCGATCGGCACCAGCGGCGCACCCCAATATGCCTTCGAGCGATCCTCTCTGTATTCGATTGCACCCCAGATCTTGAGACTGTCGGAGATGCGGTAGTTGAGCTGGCCGGACGTGTCGAACGTCTTGATATTGGTATCGTCGGCAAAGCCGTTGAGCGTGGAACGGCTGATGTCAAAGCGGTAGTCCAGCCCCTGCACGTTGGTGCTGCCGCCCGAACCATAGTGAACGCGGAACGAGTTCAGGGAATCCCAGGAAAAATCAGCCTCGTTCCGAATCGGTCCGGTGTGCGGCTGCTTGGTGACGAAATTGATGGCGCCGCCGGCGGCGCCCTCGCCCGAGATCAGCGAAGCCGGACCTTTCAGGAATTCCACCGCCTCGAGATTGGCGGTATCCGCGATCCGCGAGGTCATGTTCTGCGGACCGATCTTGATGCCGTTGTAGAGCGTGTTGATCTGGCTGTTGGTGAAGCCGCGCATGGAGAAGGCCGAAGGTTCAGCCGGGTTGTCGCCGGAGGTGACACCGACTGCGCCCTGTGCCACCTCCGATACGGTACGATAGCCCTGCTCGCGCATCGTCGCCGCCGAGATCACCTCGACGGTCGCCGGCGTCTCGCGCACGGTGAGGCCGAGCCGCGAGGCGCTTTCGGCCACGGCATTGCTGTTGAGCGGCGTCGCTGCCGCGGCGGCCGGCACGACAGGCTTGGGCGCTGCGGATGCGGCTGCCGGTCTGCGTGCAGCTGCACGGCGGGCGCTCTGCGCCTCGCGGCCCGCCGGCTTGGCCTGCTTGCGGGATTGCGCCGGCGACACCTCGACCGGCGGCAGGGGTTCGCGGGCCTGCTGCGCCAGCGCGGCAGATACATCGGCGGCGGCTAGTGACGTAAGAGCTGCGGAGGCAAGCAGGAAACGGCGCGGTCGTACAATGCGGATGGAAGACACGGTTCGAAACCTCGGTATGACGTCAGTGGCACGTCACAGCGAACGAGGTCTCACCCTGGGCTTGTCAGCCGTCCGATGAAGCCGAATGTCTGTACTCCCCGACCGACATCTTCGCGTGTGACCACGGCTGACGGCAGGTCTCCTGGCTCGCGGGTCGTGACCGCTTCGTCGCCTTCCCGGGACCGAGGACCCAGTGGCTTCTGACGAAGGATTCACCGCTTACAGTTGCGGGGGCAGCCGCGGCATTGGGGACAAATTCCCCGCACCGCATTCCCTTTTCATCCCCTCTCGGGGAAACCGTCGAAGCCATCTAGGATTACGATCAAGACAGAGTCAATGTGCAAGCTGCGGCGTTATTGCCACAGCAACCAACTTCCTCGGAGATGAGCATGGAAGGCGAGACCTTCCTCTGGCTGATACGGCATGCACCGGTCGACGGCATCAAAGGGACGATCCATGCGGCTGACGCGCCGGCCAATCTCGGCGATCGCGCGCCACTGCAGGCGCTGCGGCAGCACCTGCCGCGAGGCGCAGCGAGCTATGCCAGTCCGTCGCGGCGCACGGTCGAGACCGCGCAGGCGCTGGGACTCGCGCCCGAGCTGATGCCCGAATTCAGTGAACAGGATTTTGGCGCATGGACCGGCCGTCGGCATGACGACATCGGCGCGGCTGGCGACGAGGCTTATGCACAGTTCTGGAGCGATCCGGCGCGCGGCCGTCCGCCGGGCGGCGAGAGCTTTGAGGACCAGGTCGCGCGCGTCCGGCTGGGACTCTCGCGGATCGGCGCGGGCTCGGCAGCGCTCGTCGTGCATTCCGGCACGGTCCGCGCTGCGCTCTGCATCGCGCTGGATCTGACACCGCAAGCCGCCTTGCGGTTCGTGATCGATCCGCTGTCGCTCACCCGGATCGACCGGCTCGCCACCGGGTGGCGCGTCGTTTCCGTCAATCAGCGGTTGGCCTGAGCCGGGTCAGGCCGGGCGATCCGGTACATTGGCCTGCGCAAACGTCGCCATGCCGTTGTGGAGCGCGCAAGCCAACCGCACCAGCGGCAGCGCGATCGCGGCGCCCGATCCCTCCCCAAGCCTGAGATCGAGGCTGATCAGCGGCTGCACGTTCAGCGCACGCAGCACCAGCCGATGCCCCTGCTCTGCCGATTGATGCGACGGCAGCAGGAACGGCCGGCACGACGGGTTGATCCGCACCGCCGCCAGCGCCGCCACTGACACGATGAAGCCGTCGATCAATACAGGGATGCGGCGTTGCGCAGCCGCGATGATCGCGCCTGAGATCGCCGCGATTTCGAGACCGCCGACGGCACACAGGATGTTTTCAGGCGAAGCCCTCGCAATGCCATGGCGCGCGATCGCGGCATCGATCACCCGCGCCTTGTGCGCCCGTCCGGCCGCATCGATGCCGGTGCCGCTGCCGGCGATCTCCTCGGCGCTGACGCCGAGCAGGCTCGCCGCGATCGCTGCCGAGGTCGTGGTATTGCCGATGCCCATCTCGCCGAAGATCAGCAGATCGGGCTGATTGGCTGCTGCGCGCGCAACCGCGCGCTGACCGGCCTCAAACGCGAATGCCAGTTCCGCAGGTTCGAGCGCAGCTTCCACGCTGAAGTCGCGCGTGCCGCGGCGCGGCTTGTCGGTGACGATTCCCGCCATCTCCTCCTGCGCCAACGTGCCGGCGTCGACCACCTCCAGGCTGGAGCCAAGCTCGCGCGCCAGCACCGAGATCGCGGCGCCGCCGGAGGCAAAATTCGCCATCATCGCAATCGTCACGGCTTGCGGATAGGCCGACACGCCCTGCGCGACGATGCCGTGATCACCGGCGAAGACGATGATCGGCACGCGCGCGGCACCAGGAGATTCCGTCGCTTGCAGGCCCGCAAGCTCTATCGCGAGTTGCTCGAGCCGGCCGAGCGCGCCGGTCGGCTTTGTCAGTTGCGCCTGCCGGGCGATCGCAGCCTCGCGGTGAATCGCGGAGATCTCGGGACACTGTTGGTAGACCCATTCGGGGAGCATGCTGCCTCGCTTAACGCGTGCGCTTGAGAATGTAGCTGTCCATGATCCAGCCATGCCGCTCGCGCGCTTCCTGCCGCATTGCGACAATACGCGAGCCCACTTCGGCCAGCGCGCCGGACATGACGATCTGATCGGGCATGCCGAGATAGGCGCCCCACCAGATCTGAAGCCCGGCGGGATCGAGCGACTGGAACGCCGTGCCGCCGTCGAGCATCACCACCACGGTATCGGTGCCCTGCGGCCAGCCGCCTTCGCGCAAGCGCCGCCCCGTCGTGACCAGGAACGGCTCGCCGATGTCGTTGAGCGGCAGCGCATGCGCCGCGCACAGCGCCTGGATCGAGGTGATGCCAGGCACGACCTCGATATCAGGCAAGGGATCAAGCCGCCGCGCAATGCGCAGCGAGGAGTCGTAGAGCGAAGGATCGCCCCAGATCAGCAGCGCAACCTTGCCCTCGCCGGCGAGATGATTTGCGATCGTTTGCGACCAGGTCGCGGCCACGGCATCGTGCCAATCGTCCACGCTCTTGCGGTAGTCCGCCTCAGTCGCGTCACGCACCGGCAAGTCGAACTCGGCGATGCGCGTGCTCTCGCTGGTGAGCACGTCCGCGCAGATCGTCCGCCGCAGATCCGCAAGATCGGATTTCGCCGTCCCCTTGCGCGGGATCAGGACGAGATCGGCGGCGTTGATGGCTTGGATCGCGGCGCGCGTGAGCTGCCCGGGATCGCCGCAACCGATGCCTATCAGGGAGAGCGTGAGCATCGCGAGCGCGAAGGGCGGCCGCGCCGGCCGCCCTTCGCTTGTCTCTTAAGCGGCGTTATGCAGGCGCGGCGTGACGAGGCCGGGCGCGGTGACGCCACGCAGCGACTTCGCCAGCGCCAGCACGGCGAGATCGGCGAGCGGCTCGATCACGATGACCAGCGCATAGGATGCCGCAAACGTCGCGATGTTGGCGAGATTGGTCGCGCCGAAGCCGGAGCCATACAGCGCCCAGAACGCCACCCAGGCGACGATGCCGGACTGATAGGCGGTCGAGAGCGCCAGCGCCTGGCGGTATTGCAGATCGACGTAAGCCGTGTTGCGCGGAATGATCCGCGTCGCCAGCGCCTGGATCGCGAACAGCGGCACCAGAAGCGTGGTGACGTTCATGCCGTATTGCGGCAGGTCGGTTGGCACGAAGAAGACGCCCTGGAGCAGCAGACCGAACGCAAGGCCGAAGGCGGCGGGCGCAGCACCGAACAGCAGAAACAAGGTCGAGCCCAGGATGAAGTGCACCTCGGAGACGCCGACCGGGAAGTGCGGCAGCACCTGGAAGAAGGTGAAGACGAGGCCGGTGGTGGCGAGCGTGCGCGTCGCGAACGAGCCGATGCCCTGCTCGCGCACGGTCTCGACCGCGAGTTTCAAGGCAACGCCGCCTGCGGCGATGCCGGTTGCGTAACTCAACACGAGCTTGGCGCCCGTGACGATCCCTGGTTCGATATGCATGGTTCAGATCCTTCCTGCCGTCACACCCGACGGCCTTGGCCTCAAATCGTGCAGGGCCGGTCTCCTGGCTCGCGGCTCACTGGGGTTCTCCGGCCTTCCCGGACCTTGCGGCCCAGTGGCTGATCGGAGCCCCTCACCGCTTACAGTCGCGGGGGCGGCTGGGGTTTTGGACGCCGCAATTGGGTCCGCCCATCCCCATTCCCGATTATGCTCCGGCGCTTTGCGCCGCGTCGAGCACCATGCCTCTCCTGTGTGCCTCTTTCGCGAGCCGGGCGTCAAGTGGCGAAGGGCGACGGCGGCCATCATGACGGATCGTCTCCCGCCAGGGCCCCGAACAGGATGACGGCGGCCGTCGAGGCGGCGCCGCCCCGCGCAAGCTGCTCGGCGAGCTCGGCAATCGTGGTGCGGACCAGCCGCTCGTCGGAACGGCCGAGTGATTCCGCAAACAGCGCCGGCGTATCTGCGGCGAGGCCATGGTCGATCAATTTTGCGGCAAGCGCCGGAAAGGTGCGCCGGCCCATATAAACCACGGTGGTTGCCTCGGGATCTGCCAGCGCCGCCCAATTCAGGTTAGGCGGCAGTTCGCCGGTGACGTCGGCCCCGGTCACGAACTGCACCCGCCGCGAGGTGTGGCGCCGGGTCAGGGGGATGCCGGCTTGCGCGGCAGCAACGCAGGCGGATGTGACGCCGGGAATGATCTCGTAGCCGATGCCGGCCTCGCGCAGCGTCTCCAGCTCCTCCTCGAGCCGGCCGAAAATTCCGGCGTCGCCCGACTTCAGCCGCACCACCCGCGCGCCGGTTGCGGCATAATCGACGAGCAGGCGGTTGACATGGTGCTGCTTGGTCGAGGGCCGCCCTGCCCGTTTCCCCACAGCGACGAGATTGGCGCCGGGACGAGCGAGATCGAGGATCGCGCCGGAGGCAAGATCATCATAGAGCACGACGTCGGCCTCACGCAGCCGCGCAGTCCCCTTCACCGTGAGGAGTTCTGGGTCGCCGGGGCCGGCGGAGACGAAAGAAACAAAACCGCTCACCGGTCCTCCGCGATCAGATGGAAGAACGTGCCGGTGGCTTGGCCCCGCCGCGAGCCGGTCTCGGCAATGACCGTGCCGGTTGCATCGTGAACCATGGCCAGCGGCGTGTCGGGCTGGGCGATGATCGTCGAATAATGGAACTCGTGGCCGCGCAGGCGTGCGCCGACCTGATGCCCCGGCATCGGTGCGGCCAGTTCGGCGAGACGATAGCCCAGATGCATGCGGCGCTTGGCAAAGCTGGTCTCCAGGCCGAGCAACCCCGCCATCTCATGGCGCACGCCGTCGGCGTCGGTCAAAGCGATTCCCAACACCATATAGCCTCCGCATTCGCCGTGCACCGGACGCGTTTCGGCAAAGGTGCGCAGGCCGCTGCGAAAGCGTGCATTGGCCGCAATCTTGCCAGCATGAAGCTCGGGATAGCCGCCGGGCAGCCAGCAGACATCGGCGCTTGCGTCAGGCGCTTCATCGGCCAGCGGCGAGAATGTCGAGATCTCGGCGCCGGCCGCGCGCCAAGCTTCCAGCATATGCGGATAGATGAAAGAGAACGCCGCATCGCGGGCCAGCGCGATGCGTTGGCCAGGCGGCGTCACGTTCAGGCCGCTCGCCGCGGGTTGCGGCGACCAGCTGGCTGCCGCTCGCAGCACCCCCTCGAGATCAACATGCTCGGCAACGAAGCGCGCGGCCTCGTCGATCAGCTTGTCGATCTCGGCCTGCTCCTCGGCCTGCACCAGGCCGAGATGGCGCTTCGGCAGGCTGATCTCGGCATGGCGCGGCAGCGCGCCGAACACGGCGATGCCGGCATCGTTCAGCGCGCGCCGCACGAGAGCTTCGTGGCGCTGGCTGGCGACGCGATTGAGCACGACGCCGGCAAGATGCACCCCGGCGCGATAATCACGGAGACCTGCGGCAATCGCCGCCGCGGTCTGCGCTTGGCCCGAGGGATCGATCACCAGCAGCACCGGCCAGCCCAGCATCTCCGCGATGTCGGCGGTCGCACCAGTGCCGGAGACGCCGCGTGCGGCGACACCGTCGAACAGGCCCATCGAACCCTCGGCGAGCACGACATCGGCATTCGCGCCGCTGCTGACGAGATGCGCGATTCCTGCGCGGTCCATCGCCCAGCTATCGACATTGACGGAGGCGCGTCCCGTGGCCACGGCGTGGAAGGCGGGATCGATATAGTCGGGCCCGCTCTTGAAGCACTGCACATTCAATCCGCGATTGCGCCAGTGGCGCGCGAGCGCCAGCGTCAGCGTGGTCTTGCCGACGCCGGAGGCAGGTGCGGAGATGACGAGGCCTGCCGCCATCACGACGCCTCCGGAAAGCGCGGCTCGGCGCCGACCGGCCGATAGCGGCGGTCGTAATCGGCGGCATAGAGGCGGCTCTCGTCAAAATCCGCGGCGCCAAGCGTCCTGCCGACCAGGATCAGCGCGGTCCGCTCCATTTCGCCGCCCACGGCCGCATCGAGCGTTGCGAGCGTGGCGCGCACGATGCGCTGGTCCGGCCAGCTCGCGCGCCATACGATGGCGACCGGACAGTCCGCGCCGTAATGCGGCGTGAGCTCGGCGATGACCTTATCAAGCAGATGGATCGACAGGTGGATCGCGAGCACCGCGCCGGTGGCAGCGAACGCCGCAAGCTTCTCGCCCTCAGGCATCGCGCTGGCACGGCCCGGCGTGCGCGTCAGCACCACGGTCTGAGCGAGACCAGGCAGCGTCAGCTCGGTTTCTAACGCAGCGGCAGCAGCCGAGAACGACGGAACGCCCGGCGTCACCGAATAGGGAATGCCGAGCGCGCGCAGGCGGCGGAGCTGTTCGCCCATCGCCGACCAGATCGAGAGGTCGCCGGAATGCAGCCGCGCGATATCTTTGCCGACCGCATGCGCGGCAACGATCTCCGCGATGATCTCGTCCAGCGACAGCGGCGCGGTGTTGACGATCCGCGCGCCGGGCGGGCAATGCGCCAGCACGCCCTCCGGCACCAGCGAGCCGGCATAGAGACAGACCGGAGAGGCCGCGATCAGATCGCGTCCGCGCAACGTCAGGAGGTCGGCAGCGCCAGGGCCTGCGCCGATGAAATGCACCGTCATGCGCCGTCTCCTTCCGCGATCGCCGCGGTCGCGGTGCGATCCTGCGAGGCCGCCCGCGTCGCGATCAGCCGCGCGCGAGGGCCGGCCGCCGCGAGCGCCGCGGCTTCGGCAACTGATCCGGTGCCGAACTTTTCCGCAATAAGCTTCGACTGCGTCGGCGTGTCGATGCCGGCCAGCAATTCGGCCGGGACGGCCCTGATCGGCACACCGCATTCGCGCGCGAGCTGCCTCAGTGCTTCCGCATCCGCCTTGTCGCTGACGGTCGCCACGGCCGCAAGGCCTTCTAAACCGCCGGCCGCCAGCAGCGCTTCACGCAGCGAATCCAGCGTAACGTCGCGCTTGAATCCGAGCCCGGCAACTTTCATCGGACCACACTCCACTGCACCACCGGCCGTGCGGCCTCCCAGGACCGGAAGCGGCCAAGCGGAGCGGCATGGGCAATCTCCACCCGCATCAGTTCGCCGCCGTGCCGCTGATGCAGCTCGCCGAGCAGCGCTTCCGTCTCCAGCGTGACTGAATGTGCGACGAGCCGTGTCCCGGGCGAGAGGCGCGCCCAGATGGCATCGAACATCGCGATATCGAGGCCGCCACCGATGAAGACGGCATCCGGCGGAGCCAGCGCAGCAAAGGCGTCGGGCGCCTTCCCCGTGATGATAGTGATCCTGTGCGCCAGACCGAACGCCGTTGCATTGCTGCGGATATTCGCAGCGCGATCCTCGCGCATCTCGATTGCGGTCGCCGTCCCGCCACACAGCGCCCACTCGATGGAGATCGAACCTGAGCCGGCGCCGACATCCCACAGCCGCTCACCGGGACGCGGCGCCAAGGCCGACAGCGCCAGCGCGCGCACCGGCCGCTTGGTGAGCTGGCCGTCATGGACAAAGAGATCGTCCGACAAGCCCGAACTGCGGGGCATGCCCGGCGTCCCCCTCGCCAGCACCGCCACCGCAACCAGATTTCCAGCAATATCATCAGCAAAGAGATCGGCGCGATGCTGGTCTATGTATTCCCGTGGGCCGCCAAGCGCAGCAAGAGTCCACAGGATTGAAGCGCCCCATCCGCGTTCCGTCAGCCATTTCGCGAGATCATCTGCCGCCTTCCCGTTGCGCACGAGGCAAATGATGCGCGCATCTCGTGCCAGATGCGGCACCAGACGCTCGAATGGTGCGGCATGAAGCCCAAGACACACAACCGACTCGAGCCGCCAGCCGAGCCGTGCGGCGGCGAGCGAGAAGGTCGATGGCGCGGGGTGCGCGATCCACTCGTCGCTACCGAGCTTCTCGGCCAGGCCCGCCCCGGCGCCATGCCAGAACGGATCACCGGAGGCGAGCACCGCGGTCGGCCGACCGCGGCAGCTCAGCACGATGTCCGCATCGAACGGCACCGGCCACGGACGGCCGCGGCTGCCAACTTCCGCGAGCGCAAGATGACGCTCGCCGCCGAAGACGGTTTCTGCCTTGGCAAGCGCCTTTCGGCTTGCCTCCGACAGGCCGGCAAGGCCATCTTCGCCGATACCGATGATGGTCAGCCAGGGATCAGTCATGACACGCGCCCTCATTCTGGGCGGAACGAGCGACGCCAGCCTGCTCGCCGCGGCGGTCGCGCGCGCCGGCATCCAGGCCATCTATTCCTATGGCGGCCGCACCCGCGCGCCCGCCGATCAGCCGCTGCCGATACGCATCGGCGGATTCGGCGGGGTGAGCGGGCTTGCCGACTACATTCGTCGCGAGGCCATCACGCATGTGATCGACGCGACGCATCCCTTCGCCGCCGAGATGAGTCGCAATGCGGTCGCGGCGTGCGCGGAGACGGGCACACCATTGATTGCGCTGGAGCGCGCGCCCTGGAGCAAAGCGCCTGGCGACGACTGGATCGAGGTCGTCGACGTCAACGCCGCCGTCGCCGCGCTGCCCGAGGCAGCGGCAAAAGTGTTCCTCGCCATCGGCCGCCAGCACATCACGCCATTCGCGATGAAGCCGCAGCACGCCTACACGCTGCGCTTCGTCGACCCGCCCGAAGCGCCCCTGCCTTTCGCGGCCGACGTGATCGTGTCGCGCGGGCCGTTCACCCTCGACGGCGAATTGGAGATGATGCGCACCCGCGGCATCATGTGCATCGTCGCCCGCAATTCCGGCGGCGACGGCGCGCGCGCCAAGATCGACGCGGCGCGCATGCTCGGCCTGCCCGTGATCATGATCTCGCGACCGCAACCGTCCGAACGGGTGCGGGTCGAAAGCGTCGCCGAAGTGATGCAGTGGCTCGATCATCGCACCTGCCTCGGCGCATAGACCCAGCGGCCGACGCGCCGCGTCTGCGAATTGCCGACGATCACCAGCGTGCGCATGTCGGCCATCTCGGGCGCCGCTTCGTTCAGCGTGACGGTCTCGATCTTTTCATCGGACGTACTGATCGCGCGCGCGAAGATCACGAGTCGCTCGCCGCAGCCGGCCGCTCGCAGCACCGCAAGCGCGCGGCCAAATCCTTCCGGCCGGCTGGCTGAGCGCGGATTGTACATCGCGATGGCAAAATCGGCTTCCGCGGCGAGCCGCAGGCGCTTCTCGATCACGGCCCAAGGCTTCAGATTGTCGGAGAGATTAATCGCGCAGAAATCATGGCCGAGCGGCGCGCCGGCGCGGGCAGCCGCCGCCAGCATCGCGGTGATGCCGGGCAGCACGCGGATCGGCAGGTCCCGCCATTGCGGTGCCTGTTCGAGCGCCTCGAACACGGCAGAGGCCATCGCAAACACGCCGGGATCACCGGAGGAGACGACGACAACTTGGCCGCCTTCGGCGGCAAGCCGCAGGGCTTCGCTCGCGCGCTGCAGCTCTTCGCGGTTGTCGGAGGGATGAAGGGTGAGCCCTGCTCGCGGCGACACACGCGCGACATAGGGCGCGTAGCCCAAAATGTCGGTCGCAGACGCAAGCGCGGCGGAGACTTCCGGCGTCACCAGCGCGTCGCTGCCAGGGCCAAGGCCTGCGATGGTCAGCGTGCCCGTCATTCGGCGGCGTCCAGATGCCGGCCCTTGCCGTGCACCAGCACGATCGCGAAATAGGGACACTCAGCAGCATCGACATCGGCGAGCCGCGCAACGCGCTCACCCGGCATGGTGCCGCGCTCGACCAGCCAGGCATCATCCAGTCGGCCGGCCGACGCGAGCGCGCGGCGCACCTTTGCGAGATTGCGCCCGGTCTTCATGATGACGAGCGCATCGGAATCACGCATGCGCCGTTCGAGCTCGTCTTCGGCAAGCGTCCCCATCAGCACCGTCGTGACGTCGTCGCCGAGCGCGATCGGCTGGCCGACGCCATTCCAGCAGCCGACCATGCCGGGAATCCCCGCGATCACTTCGATCTCGACGCGGCCTTGCAGGCGCGTGTGCAGATGCATGAAGGAGCCATAGAAGTAAGGATCGCCCTCGCACAGCACGACGACGTCGACCGCGCGCGAAAGCCGCGCCAGGCGCTCGGCCCATTCGTCGTAGAAGCCGGCGAGCAGCTGCACGTATTCAGGGCTGTCGAAGGCGATCTCAGTCGTGACCGGATATTCCATGGGATATTCGGTGACGTCCGCGGCCAACATGTCCTCGACGATGCGGCGCGCCTGGCCCGGCCTGCCCTTCTTGCGGAAATAGGCGACATGCTGCGCCCCGCGCACCGTGCGGTCGGCGCGCACGCTCATCAAATCGGGATCACCGGGGCCGAGACCGCAGCAGATGATGCGCCCCATGACTATTCGCTCCGGCTCGCCAGCGCGTTGACGGCGGCCACCGTGATCGCGGAGCCGCCGAGGCGGCCTTCAACCGTCAGCGCCGGCACCGGCGGATCGGCCATCAGCGCGGCCTTGGATTCGGCGGCGCCGACGAAGCCGACCGGGCAGCCGATGATCGCCGCGGGCCGCGGGCAGTCGCGGTCCTCCAGCATGTTGAGCAGATGAAACAGCGCGGTCGGCGCATTGCCGATCGCGACGATCGCGCCGCCCAGATGCGGCCGCCACAGCTCCAGCGCTGCCGCCGAGCGGGTGTTGCGCATGGATTGCGCGAGTGCGGGAACGGCGGCATCGCCGAGCGTGCAGATCACGGCGTTGGCCGCGGGCAGTCTCGCGCGCGTAATGCCTTCGGAGACCATGCGCGCGTCGCACAGGATGGGCGCTCCCTTCTGCAACGCGGCCCGCGCTGCGGCCGCCATGCCGGGCGTGAAGCGGATATGCGCCTCCAGGCCGACCATGCCGGCGGCATGGATCATCCGCACCACGACCTGCTCCTCGTCGGGCGTGAAGCGCGCAAGATCCGCCTCGGCGCGGATGGTCGCAAAGGACTGCCGGTAGATCGCTGCGCCATCGGTCTCGTAAGTGTAGGGCATCAGTGCCCTCCGACCAGGATGGAGGGATCGCTGACGATGTCATCACCGTTCAGGCCGCGCAGAGCGGGCTCATCGCGGGTCGATCCACCGCGGACGAGATCGAATCCGGCGCGGGTCGCAACCAGCGTCACAGCGGCGGCGCCGGAATGCGCGCAGCCCTTGGCGCAGCCGGAGACGTGAAGCCGCGTATCGGCTGCAATGCGTGGCGCGAGCGCAGCGGCGAGCGCGCGGGTATCGGCATGCGCCTCGCGGCAGCGCGGCGCACCGCTACAGGCAATGACGCGCAGCGCGGGATCGTACGGCTCCGTAATGAGACCCGCCCCCTTCGGCATCGCACGCGTGCTCTCGCTCAAAACCAGCCGCCATGGCGTCATGCGCAGGGCATGTCCGCAAGCCGCGAATTGATGCAGCGTCGTATGCAGCATCTGCCCGAACGCGACCCCGACCATGGCGCCCTGCGGATAATGTCCGGGCCGCAGCGCGGCCATCACAGGGGCCGGTTCGGTCTCGCCGCGCAAGGTCCCCGGCAATGCCGCACCGGAAGCGATGTGGGCCGCCATGCGCCCTCGCCCACCCGTGATGCCGCCGGAGGTGATGAACCAGTTTGCGAGCGCCAGCGCCGTGCTCACGGCGCCTCCGCGCCCGACGGAGCGACCGAGCCTCGCACCATCGGCCCGCACCAGGAGCCGGCCGCTGCGATCGCGCTCGATCCGCACGTCGGCGGAATCGCCGGCCAGCACGCGCGAGGTCCCGTCATCGATGGCGAAGCCAAACTTTGTGGGCAATTTGAGCGCGCTGTCGGCAAGCGCCTCTTCGAGCTCGGCGGCAAGCGCCTGCGTGTCGTCGCCCTCGTTCCAGAACGGCGTCACCAGGATGTTGCGCCGGGATTCGATGTCAACATCGGGGTCAAGCAGCGCCAGTCGCGCAAGGCCCTCAAGCAGCGGACCGTGGCTTTCGTCGCTGACACCTCTGATCTGGAGATTGGCGCGGCTCGTCACGTCGATGAGACCATTGCCGAAGCGTTCGGCCAGCCCAGCAAGGCCGGAAATCTGTGCCGCTTCAAGGCGTCCGCCGAACGGGCGCACGCGCACCACGAGCCCGTCGCCCGATCGCATCGGCCGCAGCGCGCCGGGACACCAGCCCTTGACCGCGGAAGCGCTCATGACGCCTCCTTCAGCGCAGCGGCGATCGAATTGCGGCGCGTCCGCCAGAGCGAGCCCTCATGCAACCGCGTGAAGCACGTCTCCATCGCGGTGAGCGCCGTCGGATTCTCGCGTGCCATGAAGGCGCGGACATCGTCATTGCCGAGCGTCGCATCATAGTAGAGATCGAACAGATGCGGCGGCACGGCGCCGGCAAGATGTGCGAAGGCGGCCATGTGCTCGAGCGTCGCGGTGATCTCGGCCGCGCCGCGAAAGCCGTGGCGCATCATGCCGGCGATCCAGGCCGGGTTCGCCGCGCGGGCCCGGACGACGCGCGAGATCTCTTCCGTCAGCGTGCGCGCATGCGGCTCCTCGGGGCGCGTTGTGTCGATGTGATAGAGCGATGGTCCTGCCGCGCCGAGATGTGCCGCAGCTGCGGCGACGCCGGCTTCATGCGCGGCATAGTCGGCCGCAAGCAGAAGATCGGTCTCCGGCAGATCCTGGACGTGAACGAAGGCATCCGCCGACACAAGCCGCGCCTCGATGCCGGCGCGATCGGGCTTGATCGCGCCATCCGCCGAGAACGCCCAGGACGATGCCGACAGCCAGGCTTCGCCGGCGGCATCACGCGTCTCGGGCGTGAAGGCATCAGGGATCGCCGACAAGCCAACGCCGTATTGTCCGGGCCGCGGCGCAAATACGCGTGACGCCCGGTGGCGATAGGGATTCTCCTCGCCCTCCTCGTCGCGACTTGCGAGTGCCTCGGATGCCGCCTCGAACAATTGCGCCAGACCCGGAAAGACATCGCGGAACAGGCCGGACACGCGCAGTGTCACGTCGATGCGGGGGCGGCCGAGCTCGGCCGGCGCGATGATGTCGTAACCGGTGACGCGGCCGGAGGCGTGATCCCAGCGCGGCGCAAGACCGGCCAGATGCAGCGCCATGGCGAACTCCTCGCCCGCGGTGCGCATCGTCGCCGAACCCCAGAGATCGACCACGAGCCCCTTCGGCCAATCGCCATGATCCTGCAAGTGACGGCGCAGCAGCTCTTCGGCGAGCTTGATGCCTTGTGCATGCGCCGACGGCGTCGGCACCGCGCGCGGATCGACGGCAAAGAGATTGCGCCCCGTCGGCAGCACGTCCTGGCGCCCGCGATAGGGCGAGCCCGACGGCCCCGGCGCAACGCGCTTGCCTGCAAGCGCCGCCTGCAGCGCCTCCCGTTCCGCTTCGCCGCAGGCGCCGCGCCCGAACACGTGCAGGCCGTCGCCGAACTGGCTTTCCTTGAGATCGCAGACGAAGCGATCGATCCGCGGAATGGCTTCGGCTGGTGCGGCCGATGCATCGAGGCCGAGATCGTCTTCGAGACCCGCCGCGCGCGCCTCGTCGCGGATCGCGGCGATCAACCGCTGGCGGCGCGCGGGATCGAGACCATCGGCAGTCGAGTATTCGTCGAGCAGACGTTCGAGCCGGCGCAGTCCTTCCGGCACCGCGGATGCCGCAAGCGGTGGCGGCAGATGACCGATCGTGACGGCAGCGATGCGCCGCTTGGCCTGCGCGGCCTCGCCGGGATCATTGACGATGAAGGGATAGATGACGGGGAGATCGCCGATCAGGGCTGCCGGCCAGCATGCCTGCGACAGCGCCGCGGATTTGCCGGGCAGCCATTCCAGCGTGCCATGTGCGCCCATGTGCACGACGGCATTGATGCCCTGCTCCCTGAGCCAGTGATAGAACGCGACATAGGCATGGCGCGGCGTGCGGGCGAGATCGTGATAGTCGGCATCGCGCGTCGTTGCATCGCCGCGCTCGGGCTGGACCGCGATGATCGACGCGCCGCAAGCGATCGCGGCAAAATGAAACGCGCCGTCACGGCAGCTCGGATCATCTTCCGGCGCGCCCCAGGCTTGCGCGAGATCATCCCGCAGTGCTTGCGGCAGGCGCGAGAGCGCAGCGCGGTAATCGGCAACACTCCAGGTGAGCTGCTGCCTCAGCAGGGTCTCGCCGAGCGCATCGACCGGCGCAACATCGAAGCCGGCCTCCGCAAGATCAGACACCAAGGCCTCGACCGCAGCCAGCGCATCAAGCCCGACCGCATGCGCGATCTGGTGCGGCCGACCCGGGTAGTTCGAGAGCACGATCGCCAGACGCTTCCTGGCGGCCGGCGTCTCCGCGAGCCGCCGCCAGGCGGCAACGCGTGCGGCGACGACCTGCACCCGCTCCTCATCCGCGCGATGGGCGAGATGCGAGAATTGCAGATCGGGATCGCGCTGGCCCGCCGATTTGAAGCTCACCACGCCCGCGAACAGGCGGCCGTCGACCTCGGGCAGCACCACATGCATCGCGAGGTCGCCGGGCGACAGGCCGCGCAGCGAGGTGGCCCAATCCTCGCGACGCGCCGTCGAGAGCGCGACCTGGAACACCGGACAGGATGCAGCATCGAACGGCGTCGTGCCATCATCGCTCATTGCCGAGAATGCTGTCGCATTGACGATCGCGGCCGGAGGATCTTGTGCGAGATGCGCGCGCAGCCAATCGGCGACGCCCGCCGCTTTCAGCGAGGTGACGAAGACACCATAGGCGTCAAAGCCCTTCTCACCCAGCGCGGCGATCAAGGCATCGACCGGACCGGTGTCCGCAGCAGTGAGATAGGAGCGATAGAACGTCACCAGCGCGCGGGGCTTCCCCTCGCCGCCCACCGGCGCAGCAATGACGCCACGCGCGGGATCGTAGAACCCCATCTCAGGCACGGTCATCTCGCCGACGACTGGCCCGGCATAGAGGCCCGAGGCCAGCGCGAGCTGCGCGATCGCAGCTTGCGCCGCGACAGGGCCGCCGGTGTCGCAGAGCACCTTGAGCCGGCGCAGCGTCGAGACCGGCAAGGTCGAATACGCGTCCAGCCGCGTATCGTCACGGCCGTCGGCGGGCAGCACGGCCAGCACGATGTCGTGGTCCTTCGCCAGTTGCTGAAGAGCAGCCAACCCATACGGCCAATAGGACTCACCGCCAATCAACCGCACCAGGATGCCGCGCGCATGGGAGAGCGTGCGCTCGATATAGGTGTCGACCGAAAGCGGATGACGCAGCTCCGCAAGATTGGCGAGCCGCAGCGACGGCAGGCTGTCGCGGCCGCGCCGCCAGCCGGCCGCGAACGCGGCAAGGTCAGAATCCGAATATGAGAGCACCACGAGATCGGCCGGGTCCTGGCCGATGTCCCTTGGCGTCGCGGTCTCCTCGAGACCGCGGCTCTCGCGGAAAACGACGTGCATCAGATGCCAGATCCTGAAAGACCAAGTCCTGACCTGATCGCGGCCTCGTCGATATCACCGTGCTCGCCAATCACGACGAGCTTTGATTGCCGTACGCCGGCAGCCCAGGGCTTGTCGAACTGGTGGCGCACACGCTCGCCGACCGCTTGCAGCAAAAGGCGCATCGGCTTGCCCGCGACCGCGATATAGCCTTTCGCGCGCAGCACGTTCTGCTCGCGCGCCAGGCGCTGGATGGCGGCGACCAGCGCATCGACATTAGACACTTCCGGAAGATCGATCACGACCGAGGCAAAATCGTCGTGCTCATGCTCCTCCTCGCCGTCATGATGCGAGGGGCGCGCGGCAAGATCGTTTTCGGCGGCAGCGCCGAGACCGAGGATGACGCGCGCATCGATCGCGCCGTCGGTGACGGGCAACATCGGCACGCGGCGCGGCATCTCGGCGGTGATCGCGGCCTTGGCGGCTTCGATACCCGCGGCGCCCGCAAGATCGGCCTTGGTCAACAGCACGATGTCAGCACAGGCGATCTGGTCCTCGAACACTTCCGACAGCGGCGTCTCATGATCGAGGTTTTCGTCGGCTGCGCGCTGCGCTTCGACCGCAGCGGGATCCGGCGCG
Organism: Bradyrhizobium sp. Rc2d; assembly: GCF_900099855.1. Classification (NCBI taxonomy): domain Bacteria; kingdom Pseudomonadati; phylum Pseudomonadota; class Alphaproteobacteria; order Hyphomicrobiales; family Nitrobacteraceae; genus Bradyrhizobium; species Bradyrhizobium sp. Rc2d. Next base: position 197,720 of record NZ_FNCU01000012.1, read on the forward strand.
AAGCGGCCAGCAGCGACGGCTTCGGCATCGGCCAGCGCGATCACACCGTCGACCGTAATGCGCGAGCGGATCTCCGGCCAATCGAATGCCTTCAGCAGCGGTTTTGGCAGCGCCAGGCCCGAGGTCTCGATCAGGATGTGATCGGGCCGCACTGGGCGCGCCAAGAGCTGCTCCATGGTCGGAATGAAATCGTCGGCGACGGTGCAGCAGATGCAGCCATTGGCGAGCTCGACGATGTTTTCCTCCGGGCAGTTGACATCGGCGCACGACTTCAGGATCTCGCCATCGACACCCTCGCTGCCGAACTCGTTGACGAGCACGGCGAGCTTCTTGCCGCCCGCATTGGCAAGCAGATGCTGGATCAGCGTCGTCTTGCCGGAGCCGAGAAAACCGGTGACCACCGTGACCGGGACTTTTGCGAGCGAATTCATTCGGCGGCCTCCGGCACGACGGCAATGGGGGGAATGCGCGCAAGCGACTGCTTGCGGAATATTTCCGGCCGGCTGCGCCAGGGCACGAGGCCATCAGGCGCGGCCGCATAGGCCGCAGCGCCCGCGATCACGTCGCGCGCGTTCGCATCCGACAGGCGGCCATAGACATAGGACCAGCGCCCGGGTGCGCTGAGCGCGACCGAGCAGCCCTGGCTGCAGGCCGACAGGCATTCGACGGGAACTACGCTCACGCCGTCGGGCACGCCGGCGTCCAGGATCGCACCGTGCAACCGCTTGCCTGGCGTGACGTCGCCCTCGCCAAGCGTCTCGCCGGCACGGCAGGTAATGCAGACGTGAAGTGTGACCGTCATCGCCTCTTCCAGAATAAACAGCGGGAAGCGAAGAGGCGCACGAACCACTTTCCAGGGGCCCGTTTCCCCGTCGCGGAACACCCCGTCCGCCGGTCCAAAATCGTCCGCGCTGGCAGGTCTCCCGGCTTGCGGAGCAGGGCCTTGCCCTTCGATCCCCGCCTTCCCGATCCCGTCAGGGGTCAGTGGCTTCGGGCATCTCTCCGGTCACGGTCGCGGGGGCGGCTGCATTTTGGACCCAAATCTTGCCGATTCGGACCCTATCGCATTCCCTCTTCGCCTGTCATAGGACAGGAACCAACGCCGGCCCACCATTTGCCGCTGGCCGCCACTTGTCAAGCCGAAGGACTGGTACGATGACGCCTGAACCAGAGACCCAAACGGGCGAGCAAACCGACGCCCGCCACGCTGCAAAAATGGCGAAGAAGAAGGCCGCCCGCGACAAGATCATGGCGACCAAGAGCGGCGAAAAAGGCCTCATTATCGTCCACACCGGCGCCGGCAAGGGCAAGTCGTCCTCCGCCTTCGGCATGATCGTCCGCTGCGTCGCCCACGGCTTCCCCTGCGCAGTGGTGCAGTTCATCAAGGGCGCCTGGGATACCGGCGAGCGGCGCCTGCTCACCGGCCATTTCGGCGATCTCTGCCAGTTCCACGCGATGGGCGAGGGTTTCACCTGGGAGACGCAGGACCGCGCCCGCGACGTCGCCGCCGCGCGCGCCGGCTGGGAGAAGGCCAAGGAGCTGATATCAGATTCCAATCTGCGCATGGTCGTGCTCGACGAGATCAACATCGCGTTGCGCTACGACTATCTCGATATCGCCGAGGTCGTCGAATTCCTCACCACGCAGAAGCCGCCGATGACGCACGTCGTGCTCACCGGGCGAAACGCCAAGGACGAGCTGATCGAGATCGCCGACCTCGTCACCGAGATGACGCTGGTCAAGCATCCCTTCCGCTCCGGCATCAAGGCGCAAGCCGGCGTCGAATTCTGAGACGATCTCGCTATGGCGCGCGCGCTGATGATCCAAGGGGCCGGCTCGGACGTGGGCAAGTCGCTCATCGTCGCCGGCCTGGCGCGCGCCTTCACGCGACGTGGCCTGCGCGTGCTGCCGTTCAAGCCGCAGAACATGTCGAACAATGCGGCCGTCACCGTCGATGGCGGCGAGATCGGCCGTGCCCAGGCGCTGCAGGCGCTCGCCGCCGGCGTCGAGCCGCACACCGACATGAACCCGGTGCTGCTCAAGCCGGAGACCGATGCCGGTGCGCAGGTTATCGTCCACGGCAAGCGCATCGCAACCGCCCGTGCGCGTGACTATGCGGCGATGAAGCCCTCGCTGATGGGTGCCGTGCTGGAGAGTTTCGAGCGGCTGAAGGAACGCGCCGATCTCGTGCTGGTCGAAGGCGCCGGCAGCCCGGCCGAGGTGAACCTGCGCAAGGCCGACATCGCCAACATGGGCTTTGCGCGCAAGGCCGACGTGCCCGTCGTGCTGGTCGGCGACATCGACCGCGGCGGCGTCATCGCCCAACTCGTCGGTATCAAGACGGTGATCGACCCCGATGATGCCGCGATGATCCAGGGCTTTGTCATCAACAAGTTTCGCGGCGATCCCACGCTGTTCGACGACGGCTACAGGCTGATCGAAGCGAAGACTGCGTGGCGCGGCCTCGGCGTGCTGCCCTGGTTCGCGCGCGCCGGCGAGCTGCCGGCTGAGGATGCGCTGGGCCTGCGCGATGCGCGCAAGCCCGGCCAGTGCAAGATCGCCTGTCTCGCGTTATCGCGGATCGCCAATTTCGACGATCTCGATCCGCTCAAGCTCGAAGCCGGCGTCGATCTCGTGATGGTGCGTCCCGGCGAAGCGATCCCCGGTGACGTGCGTCTCGTCATCATTCCCGGCTCAAAATCCACCCGCGGCGATCTCGCCTTCCTGCGCGCGCAGGGCTGGGACGTCGATCTGCTCGCACATCACCGCCGGGGCGGCCATGTGCTCGGCCTCTGCGGCGGCTATCAGATGCTCGGGCATAGAGTTGCTGATCCCGATGGCATCGAGGGACATGCGGGCGACACGCCGGGCCTCGGGCTGCTGGACGTGACAACGGTGATGAGCCCGGAGAAGACACTGACGCGTGTCGCGGCCGTGCACGCCGCCACGGATCAGCCGATCGAGGCTTACGAGATCCACATCGGCCGCACCGATGGGCCGGATCGCGCGCGGCCATTTGCCAAACTGGACGGCGAGCCGGAAGGCGCGATCTCGCGCGATGGCCGCGTGCAGGGTAGCTATTTGCACGGCCTGTTCACGTCGGATGATTTCCGCAAGGCGTTCTTGGCAAACCTCGATATTCCCGCAGGCGACGAGCCCTATCGCGCCAGGGTCGAGAGCGCGCTCGGTGCCCTCGCCGATCACATCGAAAAGCATCTCGACGTCGAAGGATTGCTCGCGCTAGCGCGCTAGCACCTCGGCAAGGCGAGCCCATTCGGCTTCGCTGCCGGGAAGCCCGAGGCGCAGCCATGCCGGCTCTCTCGCGAAGACGCGCGACCAGATTTGGCGACGCGCGAGTTTTTCCTGCGCGGCACGCGCGTCAGGCGTTCCGTAAAGACGAAACAAGGGCGTGCCGCCGACAAGCGTCCAGCCTTGCAACTGCGCCATGGCATCGAGGCGAGCACAGTCGCGTGCGAGCCGCGCTGACGTAGCCTCGGCCCAGGCATCATCGCGCAAGGCGCGGCAGCCAATCGCGATCGCGGCCCCCGAGACCGGCCATGGCCCCGACATCGATGCAAGCTTGCCGATATCGGCCGCATTGCCGAGCGCGAACCCAAGCCGCAGCCCGGCAAGGCCATAAAACTTTCCGAACGAGCGCAGGATTAGCAGCCCCGGCCGATCCGCTTCCGAAGTAAGCGACAGCTGCGGGACGGCATCGGCAAAGCTCTCGTCGACGACGAGACGGCCGACGCGCGGCAGCAATGCCAGCAAATCCTTCGGCGTATGGCGGCGGCCATCGGGATTGTTGGGATTGACCATGATCGCGAGGTCTGCGCCGGCCAGCGCATCGAGCTCCGAGACCTCCTCGATATCCCAGCCCGCAGCCGACAGGACCCCGGCATATTCATTGTAGGTCGGCGCGAGGATGCGCGCGCGACCGGCTGGCGCCAGTTGCGGCAGCAATTGAATGGCGGCCTGTGCACCGCCCATCGCAGCAACAGGTGCGCTCGTGCGATAGGCGTGCTGCGCCGCCTGATGCAGCCCATCGATCTCGGCGCGCGAGGGCAACGCGCTCCACGCGCGCGGGCTCACCTCGCCCACCGGATACGGCAGCCGGTTGATCCCAGTCGAGAGGTCGATCCAATCCTCGGCGCGTCCGCCAAAACGTTGCTGGGCCTGATCGAGATTTCCACCGTGCTCGCGCATGCCCCGTTGTTTCACGCGAAGGCCAGGATCGCAAGCACCCCCGCGAGAAGCAGCATGGACCTACGATAGACCGCCAATCCGTGATTGATGTCCGCAGCGAGCGGATCGCGCGCGCCTTCGTTGAGCCAGGGCTCGTTCGTGATGCTGCCGTGATAGATGCGGGGACCGCTGAGCCGCACACCGAGCGCCCCCGCCATGGCCGCTTCCGGCCAACCGGCGTTGGGCGAGCGATGGCGGCGCGCATCGCGGCTCATGCACGACAGCGCCTCCGATCGCCGCGGCGCCAGCAGCACGAAGAGGAAGCCGGTCAGGCGCGCCGGAATGAAGTTGGCGATATCGTCGATGCGCGCTGCGGCCCAGCCGAAAGTTTCGTGTCGCTCGCTGCGATGGCCGATCATGGAGTCGAGCGTGTTGATGGCCTTGTAGCCGAGGATGCCGGGCAAGCCGAACAGCGCGCCCCAAAACACGGGCGCCACGATGCCGTCGGAGGCGTTCTCGGCAAGGCTCTCGATCGCCGCGCGCGCGATGCCGGGCTCATCGAGCGCCGCGGGATCACGGCCGACGATACGCGAGACCGCTTCGCGCGCAGCGGTGATGTCGCCGGCCTGCAAGGGCGTCGCGACAGCCGCGACATGATCGTGCAGCGAGCGCAAGGCAACCAGGGGCCAGGCGAGGACGCCGACCAGCACGATCTGGATCCAGCCCGAGGGAAGCAAGGACTGAAGCATCCAGCCGACCGCAACGGAGAGCGCGATCACCACGAGCGCGCCGGCAATGCCCGCGCCGCGGCGAAGAGCCGGCGGATCGGACACGCGATTCCAGGCGGCATCGATGGCGCCGATCAGCCGCCCCAGCCAGGTCACGGGATGGCCGATCCGCGCGAACAGCCATGACGGCCAGCCCAAGAGGGCATCCACCGCCATCGCCACCACCATCGCCCCCGCAAAGCCCACACGCGCCTCCTGTTCCGCCCCTGTTGCGCAAAGCGAGGGGCGAGCGCAAGCCCCTACCCGGCTGATTTCGGCTTTGTCTTTGGCCGCGTTTGGTGATTAGTCAGGCCCAAAGGAGACCTTCATGGCCGTCATCTTGATCACGGGCGGAGCGCGATCGGGCAAGAGCACGCGAGCGGAAATGTGCGCGCGCGCCTTTCCTGGCCAGCCCGTCTATGTCGCGACGGCCGAGGCGCTCGATGCTGAAATGGAGGCGCGCATCGCCAGGCATCGTGCGCGCCGCGGAACCGACTGGCTCGAACGCGAAGTGCCGCTGGATCTCGTGCCCGCACTGGTCGCAAGCGATGGCGGCGGCGCACGGCTGGTGGACTGCCTGACACTCTGGCTCTCCAACCTGATGCATGCGGAGCGCGACTGGGAGAGCGAGGTAAAGGAGCTTGCCGGCGCCCTGCCCCGGCAGAAAAGTCCGGTCGTGCTCGTCACCAACGAGGTCGGTCTCGGCATCGTGCCCGACAACGTGCTGGCGCGCAGCTTTCGGGACGCCGCCGGAATCATGAATCAGATCATTGCTGGTGTCGCGGACGAGGTCGAGTTCGTGGTCGCCGGCCTGCCGATGAAATTGAAATGACGCCGCGCGCTGAAGTTTTGAAAGACGTCGTCGCCGATCTCAGGATGGCGGCATCGTTCGTCACGGTCCTTCCCGTGGCATCGTCGAAGCCCGCCGGTGACGGTGCCATCGCGCGTGCGACCTGGGCCCTGCCCGTCGCGGGCCTGCTGGTCGGCCTTGCCGGCGCGTTGGTCTATAAGATCGCCGGCCGGTTCGGACTGACACCAAGCCTTGCCGCCCTGCTCGCGCTGGCCGCGACCACCCTCATCACCGGCGCACTGCACGAAGACGGCCTCGCCGACACTGCCGACGGGCTCGGCGGCGGCCGGACGCGCGAGCGCAAGCTCGAGATCATGCGCGACAGCCGGATCGGCACCTACGGCGTCTGCGCGCTGATCGTGTCGTTCGGTCTGCGCTGGAGCGCGCTCACCGCGATCGCTAGTCCCTGGGCCGTCACGTTGGCGCTGTGCGCGGCGCACATCGCTGCCCGCGCCGGCGTGCCGGCCTTCATGTCGCTGGTCCCGCCGGCACGGCCGGACGGGCTTTCCGCGAGCGCCGGAGCGCCGCCGGGCCGCAGCGTCGCCATTGCGTTCGCGCTTGGAACGCTCGCACTCGCCCTCGCGCTGGGGCCGGGCAAGGCGCTCGCCAGCCTGATCCTGCTGTCGCTCGCCGGCCTGTTCCTGGCGCAGCTCGCCCTTCGCCAGATCGGCGGGCAGACCGGCGACATCCTCGGCGCGTTCGAGCAGCTCGGTGAGATCCTGATCCTGCTGGTCGCAGCAGCCTTCCAGATGGGACGCTGACCTCATGGTCGAGTTCGACGATACCTTCCGTCAGCATTTACGCGAGCTGTTTGTGTGGCGCCGCGACGTGCGCCGCTTCCGCAGCGATCCGCTGCCGGAGGGGGCCATCACGCGACTGATCGAGACCGCCTGCCTCTCGCCGTCGGTTGGGCTCAGCCAGCCCTGGCGTTTCGTCACCGTCGACGATGCCGCACGGCGCCGTGCCGTAATCGACGATTTCAGGACATGCAATGCCGATGCGCTCAATTGCTACTCCGGAGAGCGCGCGGCGCGCTATGCGACGCTGAAACTGTCGGGCCTCGAACAGGCGCCTGGCCATCTCGCCGTGTTCGCGGACAAGGCCAGCGATATCGGCCACGGCCTCGGCCGCGCCACCATGCCGGAGACGACGGAATATTCCGTGGTCGCCGCGATCACCGCGATGTGGCTCTCAGCGCGTGCCGAGGGCATCGGTATCGGCTGGGTTTCGATCCTGACCCCCGCGCGCATTCACGCCGCTCTCGACGTGCCTGAAACCTGGAAGTTCATCGCCTATCTCTGCATCGGCTATCCGGAAGTCGAATGTGACCAGCCGGAGCTGGAGCAGGCGAAATGGGAGCACCGGCGCAGTGCGGACGAGTTTACGCTGAGGCGTTAGCAGAGACCAGCGTGTCGAAACGCCCGCGATGCCTGACGGTGAAGACCAGGCACGAAAATGCGACTCGTTGCGGAGTATGAAATTCGCAACGCAGCGAAGTCGAATTGATCGGAATTCATCAATCTGACCCTACCTCAGTATGGTCACGTCATACGCGCGCACAATGGCGACAACCAAGTGCGCCGTGCTAGCTATGAACGCAAGGTGAAAAGCAACGGAACCGGCCCCGCGAGCCGGCAGTTGCAGGACAAGTCCGGCGGCGTAACGCCCGCCGGCCTTTCTCCTGATCGAACGGCGCGATGCCGCTCCAGTACTTGATGTCTACTGTCACAGTTGGCTGCAGAGAGTACGCCATGAGAAACATCGCCGATCTCCTTGTGCGGTTTTGGCAAGGGACCCAGCCCGCATCCGATACTCAGGTTGCGGCGCTGGCCGAAAACCGAGATCGATCCAGCATGGCCGATTTTGTCCGCATCCTGCAGGCCTACGATCAGGACCAGTGGGGCGATCGCGTCCGTTGACCCCGACAACTGAATTGCACGTTGACGTCTGCGAGTCCCAGGCGTTGAATGGTGTTTTCGATGTGGCGGAGGAGCTGAGGCGTCCGTCGCCCGACAAGCGGTCGGTTAGCCGCTCCTGATCCTCGCCTTCGGAAAGTATAGTCTGGCTTCACCGACACGCTGGGAGGTCGAGAGCCATGAGATTTCCGATCGCTCTATGGGCGTTCGCGATGGCATTGCTCACCGCGGCAGGGGCGCGTGCGCAAATCCAGGAGAGCCCGCCGGCATGGGCCTACCCGGTAAACCCGCCCAATTTTCAACGCACGCCTGACGATGGCACGATCAGGCGCGTTCCTGACAGCGCCGCCGGTTTTACACTCACGCAAGTGCGCGATCTGTTCGCCGCGCCCGACTGGCATCCGGACGATCATCCACCAATGCCGGAAATCGTGGCAAGGGGAAGAAAGCCAGAGGTGTTCGCGTGTGGCGTCTGTCATCGGGCAGACGGACCGGGCGGTCCTGAGAATGCCAGCCTATTTGGCCTCTCCGCGGAATACATCATTCAGCAAACGGCGGAGTTCAAGACGGGCCTGCGCACGAACTCGGCGCCTCGCGTCGCCACCGACCTGATGATCAAGTTGTCCAAAGCGGTGACCGATCAGGAACTCGGCGAGGCCGCTGCCTACTTCGCCTCCATCAAGCCGAGATCGAACATTGCCGTCGTAGAGACCGAGTTGGTGCCAAAAACGCAGGTGCGAGACTTGTTCTTGGCTCCGCTGGACGGCACCGAGAAAGAACCCATCGGTCAGCGCATCATCGAGATACCGGAAAACGTTGAACACTTTGTCAGCCGGGACTCGCGCGCTCGTTTCATCGCCTACGTTCCGCCAGGCAGCATTCAGAAAGGACGAACGCTGGCAGCGAACAGCGATCCGCGCGTCCGGTGCGCGGTCTGTCACGGTGCTGATCTCAACGGGACGGCCATCGCGCCAGGGATTGCGTCCCGTTCGCCCACCTACATGTTCCGGCAGCTCTATGACTTCAAATCGGGCGCGCGGAAGGGCGCCAATAGCGAACTCATGAAACTGGTTGTCGAGAATCTCAGCGTCGACGACATGATCGCGCTTGCCGCCTTTTCAGCGTCGCTCATGCACTAACAGCCTTCGGTTGCTATGCGGGACGAGCCAGCCGGCGCGCTTGGCGCGATGTCAGGTCGCCCGGCCGGCAATGTGCCGCCGGCCGGGCCAACGCGCCACACAAGGGATCAACTTCCTTCGTGCGGGACCTGTGAACATTGCGCTGTCATGAGCCGGGCGTTTTAACGACGAGCTTTATATTGAGCAGGTTGACGCCTTTGAACGGGTTCGGCGCGCTTTCGATTGTGCCCGTGCCCGTGGCGTTCGCATAAGCACCTGTGCCCGATAGGATCGTGTATTCGCCCGTTGATTTGCCGTCTTTGGCCGAACCGGTGTAGCGCGCCGTAATCGAGCCTTCCTCGAACGTGTAAGTGCTATAGCCGAAGAAGGGGCCCGATCCTCTGAGCAAATCCGAAGTATTGACGAACTCCTTCACTCCGATACGGCCATCGCTAAAGACGGCGACCCCAAAGAATTTACCGGACACAACCGTCTGTCCTTCGACGTTTGCGGCCTCGATGACCTTGAGGTCGATCGGCTTTGTGACCAGCTTGAACTCAAGCACCCGCTCGCCGGCCACGGCGGTTGACGCCGCGACGGTCAATGCCACGCCAGTAAGGAAAAAGGTGAGAGACTTCCGCATAGGCTCCTCCTGCGCTTGTTGAAATCAAGTCGAGAAGGCCGGCGAGCTACACATCATGCCGCCGCTTTTCGCGGCGGCACGAAAGAGAGCCCTCGGCGACGCCCCGGCAGCGGCTGAAGCTCTCTGGTCCTAAGCGCGAAGTCGGGACGCAAGTATGAGTCCCCAGCGATCGGAATAAAGTTCAGCTTTCCGTCACGGTATAATAGTATCCGGTCACCTAGCCTCCGCACATCTGCGTCCGCCGGCGTCGTCCTCGTCGCGGCCAAAACGTTCGACCAGAAAATCGATGAACAGCCGCACCTTCACCGACAAATGCCGCGTCGGCGGATAGACCGCATAGAGCGCGAGCGGCGGCGCGAAATAATTGTCCAGCACCGTCTGCAGCTCCCCCTTCCGCAAGGCATCGGCGGCGATGAACTCGGGCAGCAGCGCGAGCCCCCTGCCCTTGATCGCAACGTCGCGCAGCACCTCGGCGTTGTTGACGCAGAGCGACCAGGCCGGCTGCATCCAGTGATCGCCGTCCGCGCCGGTCAGCTTCCACTGATTGCCGGTGAGCAGGAAGCCGTAGGTCAGCGAGGCGTGCTCGCGCAGATCCTGCGGATGCTTTGGCGTGCCGTGGCGCGCAAGATAATCCGGCGAAGCGCAGATCATGCGCGCCACCGGCATGATCTTGCGCGCGATCAGGCTGGAGGATTCCAGCTCCGCGATCCGCAACGTCACGTCAAAGCCGTCCTGGACGGGATCGAGCAGATCATCGCTGAGCACGATCTGGAGCTGAAGCTCGGGATAGCGCGCCATGAAATCGGCAAGCACGGGACCTAACCGCATCGTGCCGAACGACATCGGCGCGTTGACGCGGAGCAGCCCCCGCGGCGCCGATTGAGCCTGCGTCACGGCCTGGTCGGCCGCCTCGATCTCCGAGAGGATCACCACCGCGCGCTCGAAATAGCGCTGGCCATTCTCGGTCGGGCTCGCGTGCCGCGTGGTCCGGTTCAGAAGCTGCACGCCGAGGCTCTCCTCGAGGTCGGCGATGTATTTGCTGATCGCCGAGCGCGACAGCCGCAGCTGGCGGCCCGCTTCCGCAAAGCTGCCGCTCTCGACCACTTTTACGAAGGCCCGGAGGCTGCCGAGCTTATCCAAGAGCCGGCCCCAGCGATTGTTTCCAAATCATAGACATAGCCGTCATATTTGCATGGATTGTCGCCAATCCAAAGCGGAACGATATTTCCGGCCAGAGCAAGACCGCTCCCCGAATTTTGGAGGACGACAATGTCTGGACTGCACCACGTCACCGCGATCGCCGGCGACCCCATCCGCAATTTTGGCTTCTACACCCGGGATCTCGGCCTGCGCTTCGTCAAGAAGACCGTCAATTTCGACGATCCCGGCACCTACCACTTTTATTATGGCGACGAGACCGGCCGGCCCGGCACCATCCTGACCTTCTTCCCATGGGCGGGCGTTTCGGCCGGGCGCCGTGGCGTCGGCGAAACCCATCAAACCGCCTTCCGGGTGCCGCAGCGCTCGCTCGGCTATTGGACGCAGCGCTTTACCGAGAAGGGCATTCGTTACGAGGCGCTGGAGAAGCGGTTCGGCGAATCCGTGCTGCCGTTCACCGACCCTGATGCCATGGCGCTCGCGCTGGTTGGCATTCCCGGTGCCGAGAACGAGCCCGGCTGGAGCAATGGCGACGTGCCGGCCGAGCATGCGATCCGCGGCTTCCATGGCGTGACGCTGCTGCTCGACAGCGCGGCAAAGACGGCGGCCGTCCTCACCGACGTGCTCGGCTTCAAGGAGACCGGACGCGAGGGCTCGGTGATCCGCTTCAAGGCGCCGGGACATGCCGAAGGCAGCGTCGTCGATATCTACGAAGCCAACGGCTTTTTGCGCGGGCATCAGGGCGGCGGCTCTGTCCACCACATCGCCTTCCGCGCGGCCGATGACGCCGAGCAGGGCAAGATGGCCGAGAGGCTCGTGAACAATCACGGCCTGCACCCGACCGAGCAGAGGGACCGCAATTACTTCCGCTCGATCTATTTCCGCGAACCCGGCGGCGTGCTGTTCGAGATCGCGACCGACATCCCCGGCTTTGCCGTCGACGAGCCCGTCGCGACCTTGGGACGCGACCTCAAGCTGCCGAGCTTCCTCGAACAACACCGCAAGCAGATCGAGGGCGTGCTGCCGAACCTGGAAGAGACCGAGTCATGACCGAAAGTGCATTCATTCATCGCTTCGAGCCCGCGGCCAACGCGGGCTCCCCTCCGCTGCTGCTGTTGCACGGCACCGGCGGCGACGAGAACGACCTGCTCGGCCTCGGCCGCATGATCTCGCCCGGCTCCGCCCTGCTCTCGCCGCGCGGCCGCGTGCTCGAACACGGCATGCCGCGCTTCTTCCGCCGCCTCGCCGAGGGCGTGTTCGACGAGGATGATTTGCGCCACCGCGCGCTCGAACTCGGCGACTTCGTCACGGAGGCGCGGCAACGTTACAGCATCGCGGCGCCCGTCGCGGTCGGCTTCTCCAATGGCGCCAACATCGCCGCGGCGCTGTTGCTGCTGAAGCCCGAGGTACTTGCAGGCGCGATCCTGCTGCGCGCCATGGTGCCACTGTCGGATCCTCCCAAGAATGATCCGATCAAGGCCGCGCTTGGCGGCAAGCCCGTTCTGCTCCTCTCAGGACAGGCCGACCCGATCGTGCCGGCGAGCAATTCAGCCCATCTCGCGGCTCTGCTCTCGCAAGCAGGTGCGAGCGTGACCCACAAGGTCCTGCCGGCGGGCCATCAATTGTCGCAAGCCGACGTGACGCTGGCCCGTGACTGGATCGGCAATGTCGACGCCAAGGCAGCGTGATCAAACGGCGGCGCATCGTTTTCAAACGGTGCGCCGCCGCTTCAATCGAACCAGCCGCGCCGCTTGAACCAGATCAGCGGCAGCACGCCACTGGCAATGATCGCGAGCCAGGCCAGCGGATAGCCGAAGATCCAGTCCAGCTCGGGTATGTGCCTGAAGTTCATGCCCCAGATGCCGACCAGGATGGTCGGCGGCACGCCGACGACGGACACGATCGTCAGGATCTTGAACAGCTCGTTCTGCTGGATGTTGACGAAGCCGAGCACCGCATCGAGCAGCAGCTGGATCTTGTCGGACAGTCGCGTCTCGTAGTCACTGAGCGAAATGACGTCCTTCGACACCGCCTCGAGGCGCTTCTTCGACGCGGCTTTGATCCATTCGCTGCCGACATCGCCGGCAAATGAGGCGATGCGGCCGACGCCAAGCAGGACGTCACGCGCCTTGGCCAACCGATCGGCCAGCTCGCCGATGTTTTCCAGGGCCTCGCGCATCCTCCGGCTGGAGCGCACCGGCCGTTGGGTGCGAACCAGTCCGCCCTTGAAGACGCCCCGCGAGAGCCTGTCGACCTTGGCGCCGAGATGCTCGAGAACATCGGCGCCACGCTCGATCATGGCTTCGAGCAGGCTGGTGAACACGCACATGCCGTTCTCCAGACTGTCGTCGGAGCCGATGCGGTTGCCGACGTCGTCGAAGATCGGCAGCTCGGCAAAGCGCACCGTCACCAGCACGCGCGGGCCGATGACGAATCCCACCGGCGTGATCTCGGCCTCGTTGTCCTCGGAGAGCCGGACCGCCGGCGAGCTGAGATAGAGCGTGCCGTGGTCGAGGATCAGCCGGCTCGACGCCTCGATCGCGCTGAGGGACTCCTTGGACGGAATACATATCCTCAGTAGCCGTTCGACGAACTGCTTTTCCTCTTCAGTCGCGTTCAAGAGATCCGCCCAGATGACCTCCGAGGGCATTTCCGCGCCGATGCTCCGCCAATCGTCGGATGGCCATCTGTACAGCTTCAGCAAGAACCGAACTCCGTGGCCGCATCGTCGCGCCGGATGGCGCATCCGGCCTTCATCCGCCCGGCTAACGCATGAGGGTTCCAAACGTTCAATGTCCTTGCGGCGGCAGCGCCCTCCTTACGGGCCTGGACAGTCCGGCCTTTCGGTTTACTTCTTCATTTTGCCACACACGCTTAAGGCGGAGATCATCCGGCGGGCCCGGCAGGGCCGTTGCGGGCCAAAAGTGGACTAGTTTAATGCTCTGCATTTCGAGGTTGCGGCGCCAGCGGACGTTTAAGCCGATATGATCTAACCACAAAGGAAGACCGACTCGACTTGGCCACGCGCTTTCCAATAGGCTCCTGCTTTCCAATTACAACTAGCGGGCACCGAAATGGCTGAAAGAATCGATGTCGAGGTTACCGGCAAATCGCAGTTTGAAGTCGCCTACGACATGGCGAGATTCATTCTCATCAATATGGAAGGTCGTCAGGTGAAAAGCATAAAGCGGCAAGAGTTCTTGCATTTGGTAGCTGACTGCATCGAGGCCTTGCGCGGCATCAAGGCCAAGGAGATTATCAGCTAAAGGCTTGCACTCCTGCAGCGACCGTCCACCCGCATTCTGCAAGTCCCGCCGCAAAATTTCGTGGGAGGTCTTGGAGAGCGCGCTTCGACCAAGACAGCTATGGGTCTTGGTTGTGTGCAAACGCATAGGCCTGACGCGGCGTGGTCGCCAAGTATTGCGCGCGGCCGGTATTTGCGTATCGAATCGTCCAATGACCGGCCAAAGTAGGTACCGCGACCGGGGGATTGTAGTTTTGGACGCACTTCCGGCCGTCAGGCGGCGCGGATGGCTGCAATCAGGCTTGGTTTGCCGAGGATGTTCATCACCCGTGTGAGGTTATAGGCGAGAACATGCAGCGCCATCTCAGCAGCGACATTCCGCAGGCGCTTCATCAGGAAGTGGGTCGCACCCATACGGGCCTTGATCGTGCCGAAGGGATGCTCGATCGTCTCG
>NZ_FNCU01000068.1:0-38514 GCF_900099855.1 Bradyrhizobium sp. Rc2d
CAATCTTAGGACCGCAAGCGCGCTCGGCCTCGAAGTCCCGCCGACGCTGCTCGCCGGGGCCGACAAGGTGATCGAATAGAGGACCTGCTTGCTGCCGGCATTAGTCGGGAATTGGCCCGTTTCAGACTTTCCGACCGGTGCCGAAGATGACCGCTCCAGAGGATTGACCGGAAGCCGCCATGGGAAGGTCAAACCGACGCGAATGACCCAACTGCGACATCGGCGCCGTATTTTTGGCGCGCCGCAACGGTTCGGCTTACCATCTCCGCCCATCAGGCATAAAATGAGCCGACGTCCGCGAGCGTTCGTGCCTGGCCAGACATCGTGGCAGCTCGGACGCCCGTTGGCAAAGATCTGAGGTTTGCTCGGCGATCCACAGGACGAATGCTGTGACCGAACCCAAGCGTTTGGAAGGCGTTCCTGGCCGCTACTGGCACCGGCTCGAAGACGGGCGCATCCAGTGCGACATCTGCCCGCGCTATTGCAGGCTCAACGAAGGCCAGCGCGGCCTGTGCTTCGTGCGTGGCCGGCAGGATGACCGGATCGTGCTCACGACCTACGGCCGCTCCTCGGGTTTCTGTGTCGATCCAATAGAGAAGAAGCCACTGAACCACTATCTGCCCGGAACTCCCGTGTTGTCGTTTGGAACTGCCGGGTGCAACCTGACGTGCAAATTCTGCCAGAACTGGGACATCTCCAAAGCGCGAGAGCTCGACCGGCTCCAGGACGCAGCCTCGCCGGAAGATATTGTCGAGGCCGCGATTGCCACGGGCTCACGCTCCATCGCCTACACCTATAACGACCCCGTCGTCTTCCTCGAATATGCCGTGGACGTTGCAAGGGAGGCGCGCCGGCGCGGGATCAAGAACGTGGCGGTCACAGCGGGCTACATTGACGCGGCGGCGCGGGAGGAGCTTTACACTTTCATGGACGCCGCCAATGTCGACCTCAAGGCGTTCACTGAGGCGTTCTACAAGCGGCTGTGCACCGG
The DNA here is from genome assembly GCF_900099855.1 of Bradyrhizobium sp. Rc2d. NCBI lineage: Bacteria > Pseudomonadati > Pseudomonadota > Alphaproteobacteria > Hyphomicrobiales > Nitrobacteraceae > Bradyrhizobium > Bradyrhizobium sp. Rc2d. Next base: position 992 of record NZ_FNCU01000068.1, read on the forward strand.
CCATCTCGGCGCCGTCCTCGAGACGCTCGAGTATCTGAAGTACGGGACGAATGTCTGGTTCGAAATCACAACGCTGCTGATCCCGGGTCACAATGACAGCCCGGAGGAGGTGAAGAAGCTGAGCGAATGGGTGATGACAAGGCTGGGACCTGACGTGCCCTTACATTTCACCGCCTTCCACCCTGACTACAAGATGCTGGATCTGCCCTGTACGCCGGCCTTCACGCTGACGACCGCTCGCGATGTCGCGCGCAAGGTGGGACTGCATTTCGTCTACACCGGGAATGTCCATGACGAGAGGGGCCAAAGCACGTACTGTCCGAGCTGTGGTGAGCGGGTCATCGGCCGAGATTGGTATGACATCACGACTTGGCGGCTCACAGGCGACGGCCGCTGCGGTGTTTGTTCCACCGCAATCCCCGGCTTGTTCGAGGCACGCCCCGGCAGCTGGGGGCAGCGGCGCGTCCCGATCCGGATCGGCAGACTGGAACGTTCTTGAGTGAGGATGATGCCGGCGTCGAGGCGCCTCAATCCTGCGTGTTGGAGCAGGATTCTGATCAGGAGGCCACGATGAAGATTGACAACACCGTATTTGGCGCGATCACGATTGAAGGAAAGACTTATGAGCACGACGTCGTCGTTCGCCTTTCCGGCGAAATTGTGAAGCGGAAAAAGAAGCTATCAAAGAAGCTGTATGGTACCTCGCACGTGCTTTCAAAAGATGAGGCAAAATTTCTCTTCGAGAAGGGCTGCGACCAGGTCGTCATCGGCTCGGGTCAGATGGGCAACGTACACCTATCACCGGAAGCTGAAGCCTATTTCGAAAGAAAGGGCTGCGAGGTCGTGTTGAAGCCGACACCCGAGGCAATCCGGACGTTCAACCGCTCACGCGCAAAGAGAATCGGACTCTTTCATGTAACCTGTTGAAAGAAATGCTCGGTCAAGCTGTTCCGTTGATAGTGGCAGACCAGCCTGATCCGGCTTGCGTCGTCCTGATACGGACGTAGCCGCGGAAGACGATGCGGCCGTAGTCGCGACGGCGTACCTTGAAACGCCCGCGTCATCACACTATAGCCAGCCAACGGCGCTGTCGCTCTGTGAGAGGTCCAGCGATGCCGGCAGATCATGATATGCGCCATGGTACGCGCCCTTTGGGTCGAACCGGCATCGATGTGCTGCCCCTGGGCATCGGCACGAACAAATGGCGGCGTGCCGATCGTGGGGCCGTATTGGAAACATACAGGACCATTCATGATGCCGGCCCGTGCATGATCGACACGGCTGAGATCTATTTCTCGGAGCGCGTTGTGGGGGACTGCTTGCGCGCCGGTCCCACCCGCGCGGTGATAGCATCGAAATTCCTTCCCTTTCCGGGCCGAACCTCTCCGCGCCGCTTGATGAGCGCGCTTGACGGTTCACTCGCGCGCCTGGGCCTCGAGACAATCGATCTCTACTATGTTCACTATCCGCTGCCCTTGATCGACGTGGGAGTGTTCGCCGAAGGTTTGGTCGAAGCGGTGAAGTCCGGCAAGGCACGCGCGGTCGGCGTGGCAAATTTCAATGCGGACCAGATGCGACGCATCGCCGATCACCTCGCAAGGGCAGGCGTTCCGCTCGCCGCCAATCAGGTCAACTACAGCCTGCTCCGACGCGCAGCGGAAACAAATGGCGTGCTCGAAGCCTGCCGTGAGCTCGATGTGGCACTCGTCGCGTATTTTCCGCTTGCGTCCGGCCGCCTCACGCAGCCGTCGGACAGCATGGACACGAAAGCGCTGCTGACGTGTCTCGCCGATATTGCCGGCGCGCACGACGCCAGCATCAGCCAGGTCGCCCTGAACTGGCTGTTGGCGCGCGACAGTCACGTGATTCCCATCCCCGGCGCGACCAAGCCTCATCACGCCAGGGCCAATCTCGATGCACTCGGTTGGCGCTTGAGTGAGGCCGAGTTCGATGCGATCGACCGAGCCGCAGCAAAGCGTGGAACATGAATCCGGCGCCTTTCGTCCCTCCACCTTAGCGATGACCCGCCGCTTGAAGCGGCGCGATCGGTGCCCCGCTCGCCTGGCTCTTGGATGTCCGCAAGTGGGCCCCTAGCGGACCGTGTCACGTTTAGCGCCAGCGAACTAAGTTGGCATAAGTCTCCATAATTGATCGCGGCGTTGTGACAGTCCGCCTTTGGACTCATCTCGGTCTGACGCTTATTTCCCCGGCTCAACCCATTCAAAATTCCAAGTTGCGGGCGCATATTGTAGCGATAGCGCACCGCGAGGTGGCTCAATGAAACGCCGCGATTTTGTCACGCTTCTCGGCGCTGTGATGGTAGCCTTGCCCCTCGCAGCCCACGCGCAGCAACCTGCGGTGCCGCGGGTCGGCTACGTCTGGAGCGGCGTTCGCGGGACGGACGTGTACTACCAGACCGGATTCCGTCAGGGACTTGCGGACCTGGGATATGTAGTGGGGCGCAACCTGCTGCTCGAAGAACGCTATGCCGAGGGAAAGCCGGAGCGCGTTCCTGCGCTGATCGCTGAACTCCTCTCGCTCAACGTTGACGTTCTCGTGACTCCAGGCACACCCGCTTCGCAGGCTGCGCAACGTGCAACATCCACGGTGCCGATCGTCTGCATGAGCGGAGATCCCGTCAGAGCCGGTCTTGTGGCAAGCCTCGCCCGGCCAGGCGGCAACATCACCGGGCTGTCGCAGCTCTCCGGCGATTACGGCGTCAAGTGGCTGGAGCTGCTGAAGGAGGCGGCACCGAAAGTGCATCGTGTCGCCGTGTTGTGGAATCCTGACAATCCGACGACTGCCAACCAAGTCGAACTCATGCAAAGAGTGGCACCCGGGCTCGGTCTCGAGTTGACAGCCCTCTCGGTGCGGCTCGCGGAAATCGATAACAGCTTCGCCACTTTGGGAGAGAGCGGCCTCGACGGCCTCGTCGTCACCGACGATCCATCGCTGACACCCCTCGTTCCCCGGCTGATCGCGCTCACCGCAGAGCGGCGAATGCCGGCGATCTATCCATTCCGCGACTCGACTCAGAAAGGAGGACTGATGTCGTACTCGGCCAACCTTTTCAAACTATGGCAACGCGCCGCAGGCTATGTTGATCGCATTCTGAAAGGGGCGCGTCCGGCGGAGCTTCCCGTCCAGCAGACGACGGACGTGACCCTGAATATCAACCTCAAAACCGCTAAGGCGCTCGGTCTCGACATTCCAATCACGCTGCTCGCCGGTGCCGACGAGGTGATCGAATAGATAATTGCCGCGGTGCATGAGTCCGTTCATGGCCCTCCTGAGACATGCTGGGCTGGCCGAACGTCCGGTTTGTGCCAAGAACGCCTCCCCAACTCAAGTTTGGGACCACCAAGCTCCGACCCCGGCTATGAAAAGGAAGCGGAGAGCTCAGCGCAGTATGAAGCTGTCTAAGAGCGGCAGGTACGCCTAGAAGGTTTTGGTGACCTGTCGGCGTCGGTCATGCTCCGCATAGTGAGGGACCAAACGGAAGGCTCATTCTGGAAACAGCTTGTCGCGAATGTATCGCGAGGTTGGCGTCAGTTTGAGTCCGCGCGGCTTTCGCCATGCCGCCCTGTCGATCTCCCTCTTGTCCCCGATCTTTAATGGACCTGAAACCTTCTTGGTCAGGAAGATCGCGTCGCTCATCTTTCGGCCGGTGAGGCGATTCTTGCCATTGACTTCCTTCCACAGCCTCAGCTCACCAAGCCTGAGCTTGGGTAGCTCTTCGGTAATCTCGCGACGGAGACACTTTCTCTCACTCTCGCCGGCTCGCCTGCGGCCGCCCGGAAACATCCAATGCTTGTCGCGTCGACGTCTGACCAGGAGTACCCTGCCCTTCCTCGCGACCACAAGTTTTGATGACTTCGCCATTCTCTATTCCGCCAGTTCGATCGCAACAGGTTGGTGATCGGAAGCATCGGTCGCTTCGTTGACGTCGATTCTGCGAACCTGACTGATCAGATCTTCGGTCACGAAAATGAAGTCGCGACAGTCCGGGCCATCGACCCATTGCGCGCGGTCGTAGATTCCGCAAGTCGGTGCGCGCGGGCGGTCGGCACGACTAGCGGTCCATGCATCCCGATAGGTCAGACCGGGCCGGCTGGACCGGTCGATCAAGGCATGCTGGGGGTCGCTGACGTCGAAATTGAAATCGCCGCACATCAAGCTCGAGGCAGCGACGGTCTGGCTTCCATACGGCTCATCGTACCGGGAACCGGCCTGCCTGGGATTCACCGACGCCTCCTCCTGCAAATCCAGCAGCCGCGCGACCTGCGCTTCGCGCTGGTCGGTCGAATGAAACTCGAGATGCGTGTTGACGATGCGAATCGCGCCGAATGAGGCCTGCACCGTCACCTCCAGGGCGTGACGGCGCATGCTGCGCACTTTGGCCGCGCCTGGCCACGGCAGCAGGTGATTGGCGATTTGTAGCACCGGCAATCGCGAGAGCGTCATGTTGCCGAAGCGGTGGAGGTTGCCATCACCATCGACCGTTTCGATCGCCGGCCGGAATATTGCGGAGTAGCCGGGCAGCAGGGCTGCGAGCTGCGTGCTCTGGTCGGCGCTATCGCCGAATCTCGAAAAGTTCGCGCTTACCTCCTGGAAGCAGAACACGTCCGCGTCGAGCGTCTGCCGGGCGACTGCAACAATCCTCGACAGATCGGTCACCCCATCGCAGCCTTTTCCACACTGTATGTTCCAGGTGAGAAGTCTCATTACCGGATACCTGCACGCATAAATGACTGAACGAACTGGCGCTGGAACAGCAGATACGCGATCAGCAGCGGCGCCATCGTCATCACGGTTGCCGCCGTGATCACCGACCAATCCACGCCGGTTTCAGGCGCGCCGAACACGGCAAGACCTACCGTGAGCGGCCGTGCTTCCACCGAATTCGTGACGATCAGCGGCCACAGGAAGTTGTTCCAGTGATAGCTGACCGAGACGAGGCCAAACGCTACGTAGGTCGGACGGGCCAGCGGGACGTAAACTCGCCACAGGATTCCTAGCGGCCCTGCTCCCTCGACACGAGCGGCCTCGACCAGTTCCTGGGGCACACTCTTGAAGGTCTGGCGGAGCAGGAAGATACCGAAGGCGCTCGCCAGATAGGGCAACGCGATCGCAGGGATCGTATCCAGCAGGCCAAGCCTCGAGATCGCGCGATAGTTCTCGACGATGAGAACATCGGGCATAATCATCAGCTGGAGCAGAACGAGCGCGAAGGCGATGCCGCTGCCCCTGAATTTGAAGCGTGCAAAGGCGTAAGCCGCCAGCGTTGACAAGATGAGCTGCCCGACCAGGATCAACGTCACCAGGACGACCGTGTTCAGATAATAGCGGGCAAACGGCGCCTGCCGCCAGGCCCGTCCAAAATTCTCCAGCGTCCAGGGCGCGGATAGGCTGAACGAGGTCGCATAGGCGGCCGGATGCAGCGCACTCCAGAAGGCATAGGCCAACGGCGCAAGCCAGATCAGAGCGAGCACCCAGGCCGCGACGGCCTCGACGGGATGTGTTCGGCCTCTCATTGGTAATGGATCCTGCGATCGAGATAGCCGAACTTGATCAGCGCGACCGCGCTCAGGAGCACCAGAAGCACTGCCGTCAGCGTTGCGGCGTAAGAGGAGTCCTGGAAGGTGAAGGCGACTTCATAGATGTAGTAGAGTAGCAGCGTGCTGGCGTTGTTCGGCCCGCCCTTGGTCATGATGACGAGGTGGTCCACCAGCTTGAACGAGTTGATGACCGCGTTGATCGCCACGAACAGTGTGGTCGGCATCAACAACGGAAACGTGATCCGGCGGAACGTGTACCATCGGCTTGCGCCTTCGATGGAGGCGGCTTCTTCGAGATCCGGCGACAGTTGCTGCAGCGCCGCCAGATAGAAGATCATGAAGAAGCCGGCCTCCTTCCAGATCACCATGACGATCAGACACCCCATGACCGTCGAGGGATCGCCAAGCCAGTTCCAGCCGGCGAGACCGAAAACGCCGCGCAACTGATCCAGCAGGCCGTAATCCGGCGTGTAGAAGAACAGCCAGATGTTGGCGACCGCGATCATCGGCAGCACGGTCGGCGTGAAGTAGGCGAGACGCAGAAAGCCGCGGCCGCGCATGTTGCGATTGACCCAGATCGCCATCACGAGCGCGAGCGCGATCGAAGTCGGAATCGTGCCGAGCGCGAACCAGAAATTGTTGATCAGCGCCTTCCAGAAGATCGGATCGGCGGCCATCCCCTGATAACTGTCGAGGCCGACGAAGACCTCGGTGCCGTTGCGTTTGGTGATGAACAGCGAATGCCGGATCGTCGCCAGGATCGGGTAATGGGTGAACGCTATCAGCAGGACGGCTGCCGGCAACAGCAGCAGCCAGGCGTTCACGGCATTCCACCACGCCTGCGATCCAGCGCGGCGTTCAGAAACTAGCGATGCGGCCGCGGCGTCGGACATTTCCGAGGAAGCGGGACGGCGGCGTACCGCCATCCCGCAATTTCCCTTACTTCGAGGCGCGCAGCACGCGATCGGACTGGGCTTGTGCGGCAGCCAGCGCCTCCTGCGGCTTCTGCGCCCCCGTGACCGCGGCCTGAATCGCGTCGTTGACGAACTTGTAGATGCGGCCGTTCTCGTGGACCGAGAGCTCCGGCACCGCATGCTCGAGCTGATCGCGCGCGACGGTCGCCTGCGGGAAGCCCTTGGCATACTCTTCCATCGCCTTGGTCTTGTAAGCGGCCGGCGACACGGCAACATAGCCGGTCTTCATGCTCCATTCCGCCGCGCGCTCGGGCGCCGTCATCCATTGAATGAACTTCACGGCGGCCTTCTGCTGCTCGGGCGACGCGCTCTTGAAGATGTAGAAGCTGCCGCCACCGGTCGGCGACCCCCGCCGCTCCTTGGCCGGGAGCGTAGCGACACCAAACGGGAATTTCGCGGCGTCCTTGACGGCCGTGAGGTTACCCGTGGTGTGCCACATCATCGCGGTCTTGCCTTCGAGGAAGTCGGTGCGGAGCGTCGCCCAGTCGACGCTGCCGGACGGCATGACACTGTGCTTGCGCGACAGGTCGACCCAGTAATCGAGCGCGCCCACCGTCTTCGGCGCGGTCAGATAGACCTCGGTGCCGGCCTCGTTCATCATTTTCTGGCCGTTCTCGATCGCCAGCGCCTGCAGCATCCAGTAACCGTAGCCGGTCGAGGGAATCTCGACGCCCCAACGCGTGGTGTTGCCGCCGTCCTTCTTGACGAGCTTCTTCGACATCTCGACCATTTCGTCCCAGGAGGCCGGCGCCTTCTCGGGATCGAGGCCAGCTTCCTTGAAGGCGTCCTTGTTCCAATACAGTACGATGGTCGAGCGCTGGAACGGTATGCTCCAGGTCTTGCCGTCGATCTGTCCGTTGGCCATGAATGCTGGATAGAAGTCCTTGAACCACGCCTTGTCACTGACGAGGCCGTCAAACGGCACGATGGCGTTCTCGTCCATCAGCGTGAACACGTCGGTCGACAGCAGCACCGACAGTTGCGGCGGCTGCCCGCCTTTCATTGCGGTCATTGCCTTGGTCATCGTGTCCGTGTAGTTGCCGGCATAGACCGCCGTCACCTTGATATCCTGATTGTCCTTCTCGAAGCGCGAGACCATATCGTCGACGATCCTGGTGACGGGGCCGCCGACCGCCACCGGATAATACATCGTCAGGTCCACCGCGGCGGCGGGACGCGCGCCCATGGAAAAGACCGCGAATGCAGCTGCCATCAACATCGTTCGTCGCGCAAACATCTTTCGCTCTCCCTCGTTATCCCTTGACCGCCGCTGCTACCGACCGGATGCAGCCAGCAGGCACTCCCTGACCGAACTCTCCACCCCGGCATTCCGACGTCGGATCGAACCGATGCTCGTTCGCGGGGTCCCACGCCAGCCGGACATCCTCGCCGGGCTTAACCTTGCTGAAACCATCCGATCGCACCGAGATTGGCTGACCATCGACCTCGCACAGCACGATGCTGTCGGCCCCGAGATGCTCGACGGCCTTGACGCGCGCCCCATGATCGCCGTCCGACACGATGCGGATGTGCTCCGGCCGGATGCCGATGAGATGATCGCTCCGTCGCACGAGATTCATCGGGGGAGTGCCAATGAACCGCGCCGTGAAGGCCGTTGCCGGCCGGTTGTAGAGCTCTTCCGGCGAACCGTTCTGCTCGATACGGCCGTCGCGCATCAGCACGACGCGGTCCGCCATCGTCATGGCTTCGGTCTGATCGTGGGTCACGTAGACCATGGTCATGCCAAGACGCTGCTGCAACGCGCGGATCTCAGTCCGCATCTCGTGCCGCAGCTTGGCGTCCAGGTTGGACAGCGGCTCATCCATGAGACAGACCCGCGCCTCCGCGATGATGGCGCGTCCCAGCGCAACGCGCTGGCGCTGGCCACCGGACAGCTGCGACGGCTTGCGCTCGAGCAGATGGCCGAGACCGACGATGTCGGCCACGCGACGGAGCCGCGCGTCCCGCTCGGCACGCGCCACGCGACGGACGCGCAGACCGAAGATGATGTTCTCGGCGACGCTCAAATGCGGAAACAACGCGTAGGACTGGAAGACCATGGAGATCTTCCGTTGCGCCGGCGTCAGGTGAGTCACGTCGGCGCCGCCGATGGCAATCGTGCCGGCGTCGGCGTCCTCGAGGCCGGCGATCAGCCGCAACGTGGTCGACTTGCCGCAGCCGGACGGTCCCAAAAGCACCAGCAGCGAGCCCTCGTCCGCCGTAAGACTGACGTCATCGACGGCGCGCATCGCGCCCCAGGACTTGGAGACATGACTCAGCGTAATCGCCGACATGGCCGGTTCGCTCTCAGCATGATGCAGCTACGCACGCTGGCGGCGGCTCGCTCCAACAGAGCAACGCAAGGCCGGTCACGACGGGCAGACCGGTCCATGCGCCCCTCCCTTTGAGCCACGCGCATTCATCGGCGTAGCGACTATTATGTTCATATGAACATACCGTGACACCATATGAAACAGAAAATTGCGTCTTCGACGTTCAAATGATACTTTGGTTGGGAACGGAGATCCGATGCTCAGGGCCGCCACGACACGTCAGTCCCACATCCTGGAGATCGTGCGCGAGCAAGGCTTCGCCTCCATCGAGCAGCTTGCGGCACGTTTCGACGTGACGCAGCAGACCATTCGCCGCCTTGTGAATGCGCTCTGCGACCAAGGGCTGCTTCGGAGGGTGCATGGTGGGGTCAGCCTCCCCGTCCAGAACCAGAACCTCGCCTACGGCAGCAGACATAGGTTGAACGCCGACGCCAAGCGGCGGATAGCGCACGCGGCCGCCAAACTCATTCCCGACGGGACGTCGCTGATGATCGGGCTCGGCACGACGCCCGAATATGTCGCGCAGGCACTCTCCCGCCGACGGGATCTGCGGGTGATCACCAACAGCCTGAACGTCGCCACAGCGTTCGCGCAGAATCCCGATGTGGAAATCAGCATCGCGGGCGGCACGTTGCGGCCGCTCGACCGCGATATCATTGGCGAGGCCGCTGCGCGTTTCTTCTCGGATTTTCGCGCTGATTTCGGGATATTCGGCGTCGGCGGCGTTGATCAGGACGGCACGCTGCTCGACTTCCATGTCGATGAAGTCAAGGCACGCCAATCCATCGCCGCCAATTCACGAACGTCCGTGCTCGTGGCCGACATCACCAAATTCGGGCGCAATGCGACGGTTCGGGGTGGCCACCTCGACGAGTGCCACCATCTTGTCATCGATGACCGATTGCCGGCAGCGTTCGAGCTGATCGCGCACAGGTATAGCGGTCAAATCCATACCGCCCGCGACGCTCGCGCAGATTTCGAGCGCCTTGGCAACACCTAGTCGACAACTGCACATCATCGCTGCTCACCCCAATCGCCCCCCGGGGCGAGGTCCGAGATCGATTCACGCTCCGCGCGGAACGGCCGGATGACGATCCATTTTGTCGCGGTTGACTTGTTATAACATTTGAGCAAATGTCCTAACTAACCGGAAATATAAATCCGGATTTTCGGGAGGACCGCATGCCGTCATTCAAGCCGACGCGACGAACGCTACTCAAGACAGGAACCGCAGCCGCCGCTTTCGCGACGCTTGGTCCGGCACTTCTACGGCAAGCCGCCGCGCAGGACGCCGACCTCGCGCCTTACAAATCCGCTCAGATCGACTGGCAGCAAGTCTCCGGCGAGACCATCACGGTCGCCGTGATCCCGGCGAGCTATTTCGAAAACCTCATCACGCTCGCGCCGCAGTTCAAGGCGCTCACCGGCATCGACGTCCGCTTCGAGAAGATTCCGCCGGCGCAGATCCGGCAGAAGAGCGTCATCGACTTGACCTCGAAGACCGGCACCTACGCGACCCACGCCGCCGACCCGATGTATTACGCGCTCTATGCCGCGAACAAATGGGTCGAGCCGCTCGGCACCTATCTGAACGACAAGGCGCTGACCGATCAGGCCTGGTTCAAGCTCGACGACATCATTCCGGCCTGGCGGAGCGCCAATGGCATCGACGGCAAGCTTTACGGCATGCCCTATGACGGCGAAGTCACCATTCAGGTCTATCGCAAGGACCTCTATGACGCGAAGGGCCTGAAGCCGGCAGACACGCTCGAAGCCTACATGTCCAATGCCGGGGCGTTGAACACGCCGAACGATCGCGTCTGGGGCGCAGCACTGCGCGGCGTCGCCGGTGCCGGCCAGAATATGTACATCTATCCGTCGATTTTCCGTGAGTTCGGCGGCGACTGGATGAAGGGCGGCAAACTCACCGTCAACGGCCCCGAGGCCGAGGCGGCGCTCGCCTGGTACGTCGACATCATGAAGAAGTACGCGCCGACGGCGGCGGCGAACTGGAACTGGCCGGATATCGCCGACGCTTTCTCGCAAGGCACCGTCGCCAGCTACATCGACGCGCACTCGTCGGCCTCGGTCATCAACAATCCGGAAAAGTCCAAGGTGATCGGCAAAGTCGCCTATGCCCGCTGGCCCAAGGGGCCGTCGGGCAAGCGCACCACATCGATCTGGAACTGGGGCTTTCCGATCAATTCCGCACTGCCGGAGAAGAAGCGCAAGGCAACCTGGCTGTTCATCCAGTGGGCCGCGAGCGCCGAGACCCAGGCGCGCACCGCGCATAAGTTCGCCGGTCCCACCAAACGCTCGGGCGTCAACCGCACCTCGGTCTGGAAGGATCCCGACTACATCAAGCTCATGAACGGCTTTGGCGAGAACTTCGTCGAGGCCACGATGGGCGCCCTGGAGGAGGACACCGACGTCGACTGGCGTCCGCGCGTGCCGCAATGGCCGGCGATCGGCGACACCATGGCGACCGCGATTCAGTCGGCCCTCTCCGGCCAGGCCAAGATCAAGGCCGCATTGGACGACGCGCAGCGCCGCATCGAACCGATGATGCGCGGCTGAGCCATGGCGACGACAGCGGTGACATCGGCCGAGATCGCGAGCGAGGCGCCTCGCAGCGATTTCGGACGCGTATTGGCGCAGCGCGAGCGCCGGTTTGCAGCGGCCCTGCTTGCACCGGCGTTTCTTGCGCTGCTCGCCACGACGACGTTTCCGCTGCTCTTCCTGGCCTACACCAGCGCATTCCGGATGGATCTGGCAATGCCGTTCACCAACGGCTTCGTCGGATTTGAGAACTACCAGGTGCTTCTCTCCGACGAGCGCTTCTGGACCTCGCTGCTGGTGAGCCTCGTCTATACCGGCTCGACCGTCGCGCTGCAGGTCATCATCGGCCTGGCGCTCGCCTTGCTGGTCATGGACATGAAGCGTGGCCAGGGCTGGTTCAGGATCATCGCCATCCTGCCCGTGGTCCTGTCGCCGGCCGTGGTCGGTATGATCTGGCGCACTTTCATGCTGGCACCGGAATTCGGCATCGTCGACTTCCTCGCGATCAATGCAGGGCTGGGCAGCAAAAACTGGCTCGGCGATCCCACGCTCGCGATGGTCTCGGTGATCGCGATCCACACCTGGCAGTGGACGCCGTTCGCGTTCATGGTGCTGCTCGCTTCGCTGGCCTCCCTGCCCGAAGACATCTACGAAGCCGCGCGGCTCGACCGAGCCTCCGCCTGGCAGCGCTTCCGCCGCATCACCCTGCCTTTGCTGCGTCCCGCGATCGTGATGGTCATCATCATGCGGACCATGGTGGCCCTGACCGCATTCGCAGCGATCTTCACCGTCACCGCCGGCGGCCCCGGCACCGCGACCGAGATCCTCAATCTCTATGCTTACCGGAAGTCCTTCACCGAGCTGTCGATCGGCTATGGTTCGGCACTCGCAGTCGCACTGCTGATCGTGACCATCATCATTTCCGGCATCCTGTTCGCGATGCGGAGGGCGAAATGACTGCAAAGCGCCTTCGCGTCTTCGCCCTGCTCGCGATTTCCATGGTCTTCCTGCTGGCCTGGGCATTTCCGATCATCTGGAGCGTGCTGAACTCGCTCAAGACCGATTCCGACGTGCTGGCCTATCCGCCCAAGCTGGTGTTCACACCGACGCTGGAAGCCTATCGTGACGTGCTTTTCGGTTCGGGCTCGATCCTGCCGAACCTCGTCTCCAGCATCATCATTTCGGTCGGCACCACCATCCTCACCATGCTGATGGCGGTGCCGGCGGCCTACGCGCTGGCGCGACTGCGCTTTCGCGGCAAGAAGTTCGCGGGATTCTATGTGCTGGCAACGCAGATGCTGCCTCCCGTCGGCATCATCATTCCCTACTTCCTAGTGCTGCGGAACATTGGCTGGATCGACACCTATCAGGGCATCATCCTGATCTACCTGTCGTTCTCACTGCCCTTCGCGATCTGGCTGCTGGTCTCCTATTTCGAGGATATTCCCTTCGAGATGGAGGAAGCCGCCTATCTCGACGGCGCGAGTCGACTGAAAACACTGTGGCGCATCATCATTCCGCAGGTCCGCGGCGGCATTGCCGTGACCGTCGTGTTCGTGTTCCTCAACGCGTGGAACGAATTCCTATTCGCCGTTGTGCTCAGCGGCAACACGGTGCGACCGGTCACGGTCGCCATGTTCAACTTCGTCTCCGTCGAGCAGACGCTGTGGGCCAAGCTCGCGGCGGTCTCGGTCCTCGCCATGCTGCCTGTCGTCGTGCTCGGCGTGGTCGCGCAGAAGCATATCGTGAAGGGCCTGACGGTCGGTGCAGTCAAGGGCGGAGGACGCCGATGAGCGGCCAAGGTCAGGTCAGTTTTCGCAACATCGTCAAGATGCACGGCGAGTTCGCCGCGCTCAAGGGCGTGAATTTCGACATCAAGCCGGGTGAGTTCTTTGCGCTGCTCGGGCCATCGGGTTCGGGCAAGAGCACAACGCTGCGCATCCTCGCCGGCCTCGACGCGCCGACCGCCGGCCGCGTGCTGATCGACGACAAAGACGTCACCTCGACCGATGCGCGTGACCGCGACATCGCCATGGTTTTCCAGAGCTACGCGCTCTACCCGCACATGACGGTGGCAGAGAACATCGCCTTCCCCCTGGAGATGGCCAAGCTGCCGAAATCCGAGATCGCGCACGCCGTCAAGGACGCGGCGCGCAAGGTGAAGATCGACCATCTGCTCGACCGCAAGCCGGGTCAGCTCTCGGGGGGCCAGCAGCAGCGCTGCGCGCTGGCCCGCGCCATCGTGCGCAAGGCGCGCCTGTTCCTGCTCGACGAGCCGCTGTCGAACCTCGACGCGAAGCTGCGGCTGGAGACCCGCGCCGAGCTGAAGAAGCTGCAGCGCTCGCTGGGCGTCACCGCGGTCTACGTCACGCACGACCAGGAAGAGGCGATGACGCTCGCCGATCGCATGGCGGTATTCATGTCAGGCGAGATTCAGCAGGTCGGCACGCCTGCAGAAGTGTTCGCCCGTCCGAACTCGATCGACATCGCTGGCTTCATCGGCAATCCCCCGATGAACCTAGTTCTCGCCCGTTACGTGGACGGCGACGTGATCATCGCCGGCCATCGTGTGAAGACGACGACCACGACAGCCGGCGAGCGCGATGTGGTGGTCGGCCTTCGCCCCGGCGCCCTGCGCATGACCGACGGCGGCCTTGGCGCGCGTGTCGACCTGATCGAGGATCTCGGCGACATCGCCGTGCTCGATCTCGATTGCGCCGGCACCACGATCCGCATGCGCGTTTCCGGCGGCAACATTCCCGGCGAAGGCGACACGATCTCGATCACGGCTCGTCCGCAAGACATTCACCTGTTCGATCCAGCAACACGCATGCGGCTCTGACACCATGGCTGTTCAAACGCGCAAGAAGAAACCCGCACCGCTCGGCAGCGATGTGGTCGCGGAAGGCTCGACGCCCCTGCATATCCAGATCCGCGAATCCATTCGCAGCCAGGTGCGCGACGGCAAGTTCATCGACGAGACCGGCCGCCTGATGACCGAGGCCGAACTCGGCCGACATTTTGGTGTCAGCCGCGTCACCATCCGCAACGCCATCGCACCTCTGGTGAACGAAGGCATGTTCGACCGCTCACGCGGCCGCGGCACCTTCCTGCGCTCGAACCAGCCTGAGAACTGGGTCGGCCATCTCATGGGATTTTCGGAAACCATCCGCGACGCCGGCTACCAGGCTGGTGCAAAGATCCTGCAGCAGGGCATGACCAACCGGCACGACACTGCCGTGCGCGAGCAGCTTCGCGAGCGCGCCGTCTGGCAGCTTCGGCGCTTGCGGCTCGCAGACGATACACCGATCGCCATCGAGCACGCCTTCTATCCGCCGGACATCGGTCTCGAGCTCGAGAAGCGCGACCTCCTCTCGATCATCATGTACCGCGTCTTCGAGGACGAGCTTGGACTCGCCATCAAGGACGCACAGCAGACCATCAGCGCCGACCTCGCCGACGCCGGCAGCGCAAAATTGCTCGGCGTGAAGGTCGGCTCGCCCCTGCTCTCTATCGAGCGCGTCACCTTCGGCAAGGACGGGCGGGCGCTGGAGCTTTTGCGTGCCGTCTACCTGCCGAAATATTTCCGCCTCAGCATCAGCCTGACGCGCCGCCACTGACAACGCCACACGTCAATAACGAGGACACAAACATGCCGAATGGCGCAAAGACTACTGATAGCCCCAATATCCTGCTTATCCTCAACGACGACATGGGCTTTTCGGACATCGGCTGCTACGGCGGCGAGATCCAGACCCCGAACCTCGACCGCCTCGCGGCCAACGGGCTGCGTTATTCGCAGTTCTACAACACCGCCCGCTGCAGTCCCTCGCGCGCCTCGCTCCTGACCGGCCTGCATCCGCACCAGACCGGCATCGGTATCCTCACCTACAGCAACGGCCCCGAGGGCTATGCCGGCAATTTGAACAAGAGCTGCGTGACGATCGCCGAGGCCCTGAAGAGCCGGAACTACACGTCCTATCTCAGCGGCAAATGGCACATCGCCAGCAGCCTGACGGAGCCGACCGACGCCTGGCCGATGCAGCGCGGCTTCGACCATTTCTACGGCACCATCATCGGCGCCGGCAGCTTCTATCACCCGAACACGCTGACGCGCGGCAACGACAATATCGAGCACGAGGCCGAGAAGGATCCGTCGTTCTTCTACACCGACGCGATCAGCGACCAGGCAGCGGCTTTCATCCGCCAGCACAATGCAGAGAAGCCCGACGCCCCGTTCTTCGAGTATGTCGCCTACACGGCGCCGCACTGGCCGCTCCATGCCCATGACGAGGACATTGCGAAATACAAGGGCCGCTTCGATGCGGGCTGGGACAGGCTACGCGAAGAGCGCCTCAAGCGCCTCGTCGATGACGGCATCATCCATCCGAACTGGCGCCTGACCGATCGCGATCCGACCCAGCCGTCGTGGACCGACGCGGAGCAACGCGAATGGACGCTGCGCTGCATGGAGGTCTATGCGGCCCAGATCGATCGCATGGACCAAGGCATCGGCCGCATCCTGAAGGCGCTGGAGGAAACCGGCCAGATGGACAATACGCTGATCATTTTCCTGTCCGACAACGGCGCATGCGCCGAAGACATTCCGGAAGGGGTCACCGCGAAGGAGCTGGTGGACCAGCTCATGATCGCCAAGGCCAGAACGCGCGACGGCAGGCCGGTGCGCTTCGGTAACGATCCGACCTTGATGCCCGGTGGCGAGGACACCTACCAGAGCTACGGCACCGCCTGGGCCAATCTCTCCAATACCCCGTTCCGTCTCTACAAACACTGGATACACGAAGGCGGCATCGCCACGCCCCTCATCATACACTGGCCGCGCGGCATCTCTGAAAAAGGCGGCTTGCGGCACAACCCCAGCCAGCTCACAGACGTGATGGCGACCATTCTCGACGTCACCGGCGCCACCTATCCCAAGGAGTACAACGGCAACGCCATCCTGCCTTGCGAGGGTGAGAGCCTCGTGCCGTCATTCGCGTCGGCCTATGGCAACCGTGGCCCGCTGTTCTGGGAGCACGAGGGAAATGCAGCCGTGCGCGTCGGCAAGTGGAAGTTGGTTCGGAACTACCCGGGACCCTGGGAGCTCTACGACATGGAGACGGACCGCACCGAGATGAATGATCTGGCTGCGCAGCATCCGGATCGCGTCCGCGAGATGACGGCTCAATACCAGCAATGGGCGAACCGTTGCGGCGCGATCCCGCGCGAGAAGATTCTCGAGCTGATGAAGGCGGAAGGGGGCACAGCCTTCTGGGAGGAAGAGAAGCAGAAATAGGACATGACGAAGGATCGTTCACACTGCTGCATCCAGCCCGTCGCCGGCAACGGACCGGCGACGGGCAACGATGCGCAAGCAGCGATCCCCCCCAGTCCAACCCCGATCCTGCGCAGCTGGAGCGCACTGATCGACGGAACCTTCCACATGGGATCTGCCGACATCGGCTTTGTCGAAGACGGCGAAGGCCCGGTTCGGCTGGTTACGTTGTCGCCCTTTGCTATTGCCTGCCACGCCGTGAGCAACCTGCAATTCGGCAACTTCGTCCGTGCCACGGGCTACACGACGGAAGCCGAGCGCTACGGCTGGAGTTTTGTCTTCGACGGGCTCCTGCCCGAAGAGACGCGCACCGCGCGCACAATGTGCGTTCAGGAAACACCATGGTGGGTCCCGGTGACGCGCGCCTACTGGGCGCAACCGGAGGGACCGACGAGCAGCATCCTCGACAGGCTCGATCATCCCGTCGTCCACGTTTCCTGGAACGACGCACAGGCTTACTGCGAATGGTCCGGCACGCGTCTTCCGACCGAAGCTGAATGGGAGATGGCCGCGCGCGGCGGGTTGGACCAGGCCACCTATCCCTGGGGCAACGAGCTGCGGCCGGATGGCGAGCATCGCTGCAACATCTGGCAGGGCAACTTTCCCGATCGCAATACCGTGGAAGATGGCTATTTCGGTACGGCGCCCATTCATGCTTTTCCGCCCAACGGATATGGCCTGCACAATGTCTGCGGAAATGTCTGGGAATGGTGCGAGGACTATTTTTCGCCGAGCTATCACCGCCTCACGCCATCGCGAGACCCCTTGAACCGCGAGCCAGCTCCCAACCGATCGATGCGTGGCGGATCCTTCCTCTGCCACGAATCCTACTGCAATCGCTACCGCGTCGCGGCGCGAAGCTCCAATACGCCTGACTCCTCGTCCAGCAATATCGGCTTTCGTGTCGTGCGCACTGAGCCGCTGCGGGATCCTTCATAGGATGGAGCCGGCACCACATCCTGCGAGGCCGGCCGCTGCCCCCGGCATCCGACTGCTGCCCCTGTTCCTGCGCAATTTCGTGCGCAATCGCGAGACTGGCCTCGTGCTGGTCGCCATCGTCGTCGGACTGCTCAACGGCGTGCTCGTGGCTGCGATCTCGAGCCTCAGCCAGTTCTCTCACGCACTGCTGTTCGACATTCCTTTCGACGCACACCTCAGCGCCACCGGCGTGATCTCATGGCAGCGCACGCTGCTGATCCCGATGCTCGGTGGCCTGGTGCTTGCGCTGATCGGGCTGTACTTCGCCCGGCGCGTCAGGGGACAGCAGCTCGCCGACGCGATCGAGGCCAATGCGCTCTATGGCGGCCGGGTGTCCTTTCGCGGCAGCTTGCTGATCTCGATCCAGACATTGCTGTCCAACGGGTTCGGCGGGTCGGTCGGGCTAGAGGCCGGCTACACCCAGATCTGCTCAATGTTCGGCTCTCATGTCGGCCAGCGCCTGGCCGCCCGGCGCAACGACATGCGGCTGCTGGTGGCTTGCGGCGCCGCGGGTGCGATCAGCGCCGCGTTTTCAGCACCACTTGCCGGCGCATTCTACGCCTTCGAAGTCGTGCTCGGTGCCTATACGTCGGCCGGTCTCGTACCGGTCATCGCGAGCGCCGTCACCGCGTGGCTCGTCGCGCGGCAATTGACGCACCAATCCTTCCTGATGGTGCCTGGCTTCCCATCGCCGGTGTCCGTCGAAATGATCGGGCAGACGGTGCTGATCGGCATTATCTGCGCTTTCGCCAGCATCCTGGTCATGCTTGCGGTCGCATTCTCCGAGCGCTGCTTTCAGCGCGTCACAGTTTTCAAGGGAGTCGTGAGACCGATTCTCGGCGGCTTCCTCCTCGGCAGCCTTGCCTTGCTGACGCCGACCGTGCTCGGCGCCGGACATGGCGCAATGCAGATTCTGCTGGTTAGCAATCCGACCTGGCTCCTGCTCACAACCACCATTGTGTTCAAAATCCTGGCCTCCGCCATCTCGCTCGGAGCCGGTTTTCGCGGCGGCCTGTTCTTCGCCTCGCTACTGCTCGGCGCGCTGATCGGCCAGCTCTACAGCATCGTGCTGATGGGTCTTCTTCCCACCCTGGCGCTACAGCCCGGCACGGCAGCCATTGCCGCACTCGCCGCGCTCGGAACCGGCGTGCTCGGAGCGCCGTTCAGCATGGTCTGTCTCGCGCTCGAGATCACCGGCGATTTCTCCGTCACCGTTGGAGCGGTGGTCGCATCGTCGGTCTGCGCGCTGATCGTCCGCGAGCTGTTCGGCTACAGCTTTGCGACATGGCGTTTTCATCTGCGCGGCGAGGTGATCCGCGGACCGCAGGACATCGGCTGGGTCCGGCAGATGAGTGCGGCATCCCTGATGCGCACCGATTTCGAGAATGCCCTGACGACGATGCCGATTGGCGAGGCGCAAAAGCTGTTCTCGCCGGTGCAGGTCCGCCAGATCGTGCTGCGCGATCCTAACGGCATCTATGCGGGCATCGTCTCCGCCGCGACGCTACATTCCGTCGCTAATCAGGACAACGAGCTGATCGGGTCACTGGCGCAGCAAAAGGATGAATGCCTGCTCCCGAGCACGCCGGTTCGCGAGATCCTCAAGGCCTTTGAACGCAGCGAAGCCGACGTGCTCGCGGTTGTCGACCGCGCCGACCATCGCGCCGCGATCGGCACCTTGAGCGAAGCTCATGTGCTGCGTACTTACGGGGAAGAACTCGAGCGTCGGAACCAGGAACTGTTTTCGCGTTGAAGGCGCTAGGGCCGCAGATCCATATCGATCCGCACGAAGTCGCCGCGATAGGTGACCTCGCCGAGATAGATCACGGTGCGGTCCTGCGTCGTGAAGATGCGGCGGACTTCGGCCACTGGCGAGTTCAGGGGCACACGCAGCAGCCTCGCCGCCTCGATATCCGCGGTACCGATCGTCAAGGTCTGGCGCGCACTCGCGATAGCGGGATCCCTGAGATCGTTGAGGATCGGAATCACGGTCTCGTTGCGAAATCGCTTCGGAGACCTACGAAAGATCTCCTCGTCGAGATAGATGGAAATGACGCAGTAAGGCTGCTTCTCCCGCGAATGCAGCCGACGCATGAAGACGTACTTTTCGGCCGGCTTGCCGTCCCCGGGAAGCAGCGGTGCATCGCTGCGGCTTTCCGAGATATTGATGATCTCGGGCGAGGTGTCGCGGTACATGTCGGCGAGATCGGATAGCGTTGTCTCGACCTTGAGCCACCGGTCCTGCCGCACGGTCCCCGTGACGAAGGTGCCACGGCCCTGCTGCGCCTCGATCACACCGTCGCGGGCGAGCAGCTCCACCGCCTGCCTGATCGTGACGCGCGACACACCGAACTCGGCGGCCAGTTCCTCGTTGGCCGGCAGGCGAAAACCCTGGGTCCAGACGCCGCGCGCGATCCGCTGCCGGAAGATGTCGGCAATCTGCGCGTATTTGGGGACGTGACTATTGGAACTCAATTCCATCTCGCCCTCCAGAATTCAGGTCACGCGATCAAGCCATGACCAGCGCGGCACCGCGTTCGCCGATCATCAGGCTGGTCGCATTCGTGTTGGCCGAGGTGATCTGCGGCATCACCGAGGCGTCGATCACGCGCAGCCGCTCGACGCCGCGCACACGCAGCTGCGGATCGAGCACGGCCTGCGCGTCCCTGCCCATGCGACAGGTCCCGACACAGTGAAACACCGTGCCACCCGTGTTGCGCGCAAAATCCCACAACCCGACATCATCCCTTGTTGCCTCGCCCGGCATCATCTCGATATCCCAGAGCGCGCGAAACGCCTTCTGCTGATAGATCTCGCGCAGAATCTTCAGACCCGCGACGATGGTCTTGCGGTCGACCTCCTCGGCGAAATAGTTCGGTACGATCCGCGGCTGCTCGAACGGATCGGTTGAGCTGATGGCAAGCTGTCCGTGCGACTTTCCGTGGCACTGCCAGACCGAAGCTGTAAAACCGGAATAGCTGTGCAAGGGCTCGCCAGGCTTGTCGACCGAGAGCGGCATCACATTGAACTGCACGTCCGGCCGACCGCCGACGGCGTATTCCGTGCAGGCTGCGCCGCCCACCTGCCCTGCACCGACCGTCAACGGGCCGCTGCCCGCAAGCATCCACTGCAAGCCCATCTTCGCAAGGTCGACGGGATTGCGAACCTGATCGTTGAGGGAAATTCGCTCCTTCAGGCGGACGATCAGCCGGGCCTGATAGTGGTCCTGAAGATTGGCGCCGACTTCCGGAGAATCGGCAACGACGGAAATGCCGAGCTTGCGGAGCAGGTCGGCCGGACCGACGCCGGAAAGCTGAAGGATCTGCGGCGACTGCAGCGCGCCGCCGGACAAGATGATCTCACGGTCAGCCGCCGCGCTGTGGACATGACCCTTGCTGATCCACTCGACGCCGGTCGCGACGCGACCGTTGAAAACGACCCTGCTGACCTGAGCATGGGTGATGATGGTGAGGTTGGGACGGCCGGCTATGGGGCGCAGAAAAGCAGAGGCGGAACTGGTCCGCCAGTGCCGCCCGATGCCGAGCTGGTAGGTGCCGACCCCCAGCGTCGTGGCGCCGTTGAAGTCGGGATTGCGCGGCAGGCCGAACTGCACGCCCGCGTCGACCCAGGCCTTCGATGCCGGATTGTCGTTGCGCAGATCGGAGACCTCGAATTCCCCGAGCCCGCCGTGAAACTGGCTCTCGCCGCCGCGGTAGCGTTCGTAGCGCCGAAAGTACGGCAGAAGTTCGCGATAGCTCCAGCCATCGGCGCCAAGGCGCTCCCAATCGTCAAAGTCCTCGTGTTGGCCCCGGATGAAGATCAGCCCGTTGATCGAAGAAGAGCCGCCGAGCACGCGGCCACGCGGCCAGACGATGGCACGACCGCCGCTCCCTTCCGACGGCTCGGTCCTGAACAGGCGCGAGTATCGCTCGTTGTAGATGGTCCGGTAGTAACCGACCGGAAGCTTCAGCCAGAAATTCCGATCCGATCCGCCGGCCTCCAGCAACAGCACGCGACAGGACGGATCCGCCGACAACCGGTTCGCAACCACGCAGCCGGCGGAGCCCGCCCCGACGATGATGTAGTCGTAACCACGAGCTGACATCAGACCATCCGGTATTGTGCGATGGAGGCAAGATCGGGCGTGATGCCGAGGCCCGCTTCGTCGCCGAGCTCGATCATACCGTCGCGGACATCAAGCACGGGACCGCAGAAGCGATCGCGCAGCGGGTTTTCGTTGCAATCGACTTCGAGCAGCCCGTCGCCGCCGACACCGGCGAGAAGATGCGCCGACGCCAGAAGACCGATGCCGGCGCCGAGATAGTGCGGGCAAAACATCTTTCCCGAAGTCAGGATGTCGCGGGCAATGTTTGCGCAAGCCGACAGCCCGCCCCATTTGGCGATGTCGGGCTGGACGACACCGAGAACCGGCTCACGCAGCACCTCGGCAAACCCGGCGAGGCTCGCGATGTTCTCGCCGGCTGCGAGCGGAAAGTGGACGGTCTCGTGCAACTGCTTCCATTCCTGCCGGGGGCGGTCCGCACGAATCGGCTCCTCGAGCCATACGAGGCCGAAGCGCTCGAGTTGCGGTGCAAGCTCCAGCGCCTGGGCAATGGTCCAGCCCTGGTTGACGTCGGCAGCAAGCAGGCCTTTGCCCACAAGGTGGCGCAGCGCTTCGAGGTTGGCGCAGTCACCTGCCGGATCGAAACCGATCTTCAGCTTCAACGCGCGGTAGCCGCGGCCCAGGGCCGCTTCGGCCATCCGCTGGGAACCGACCGGATTGATGCCGCTGGCGTAGACCTTGATCTTGCGCCTCGCCCCGCCGAGCAGCCTCCACAGCGCGAGGTTCTGGCGGCGCGCGTGGAGATCCCAGACGGCGAGATCGATGCCGGCGATCGACTGCGCAAACGGGCCGGCTTCGCCTGATTGTAGCGCGAGGACCGAGGTTCCCTGCGTCAGACGCTCGAACGCGGCGGACGGCTCGGGCACAGTGAATCCGACAAGGGCCGGCGCAAGCACCTCGTTGACGAGCCGAGCACGATGTTCGGCACCTGGTGCAGGAAAATTGCACCACACTTCGCCCCAACCGACATGTCCATCGGCGTCTTCAACGCGGACGAAAACGGCGGGCCGATCCTTCATCCGCCCGAAGGACGTGATGACTGGCGCCGTCAGCGGATAGCGATAGCCGAAGGCCTGGACGCTTTGGATGGTGAAAGGGGAAGTTGTCATGCGGGAAAGCCTGCGACGCCTACGACCAAAGGCGCCACTTGTATGGTCATCCTATTTATAATATGACTTTGGAAAACATCAACTGCAATCCGGGTGGACGCGTCGAATGGACGGAGCTGGCGTGAGACGCTTTGGTCTCGGATTGATCCCGTGGATCGGTGCGATCCTGCTCTGGTATGCCGTTCGCTGGAGCGGCTTCGTCAACGTCTCGCTGATCCCTGCCCCGCACCAGGTCGCCGCTAAATTCTTCGAACTTCTTACGAGGGAAGGACTCCTGATCGACATCTTCGCTTCGACCAGACGCGTGTTCTTCGGTGTCTCACTCGGGATTCTCGTTGCCGTGCCGGTTGGTTTCCTGCTGGGATGGTACCGGCCGGCCCGCACCTTCGCCGACCCCATGATCAACTTCTTCCGTGCGCTGCCGCCGATCGCGCTGATCCCGCTGGTGATCGTGTATTTTGGCGTGGACGAGCTCGCAAAGCTCGTCATCCTGTTCTACGCTTCGTTCTTCTCCGGCGTAATCGTGATGTACGAGGGCGTCTCGCAGATCACCCCGCTCTACATCCGCGTGGCGCAGACGCTCGGCGCCAATCAGGCGGAAATCTTCCGCAAGGTCATCATCCCCCTCACCGTCCCGCACATCCTCACCGCGCTACGGGTCGCATTGGGTGTGGCCTGGGCGACGCTGGTGGCATCCGAGCTGATCGCAGCCCAGCGCGGACTCGGCGCCATGATCCAGAACGCCTCGACCTACTTCCTGCTCGACGTCATCTATGTCGGCATCATCTGCATCGGCCTGATCGCGCTGATCATGGACATGATCCTGCGCAAGATCACGGCGCGGCTGCTGGTCTGGCAGGACCGGGCGATCGCATGACCAAACGCGCGCAGTTCGACAAGGTTTCGCTCTCCTTCGAGACGCCGAAGGGCCGTCTCAACGTCGTCGAGGACGTCAGTTACGACATCAACGACGGCGACTTCATCGCGGTGATCGGGCCGTCCGGCTGCGGCAAGACCACGATGATG
Source organism: Bradyrhizobium sp. Rc2d (assembly GCF_900099855.1). Taxonomy (NCBI): domain Bacteria; kingdom Pseudomonadati; phylum Pseudomonadota; class Alphaproteobacteria; order Hyphomicrobiales; family Nitrobacteraceae; genus Bradyrhizobium; species Bradyrhizobium sp. Rc2d. Next base: position 24,987 of record NZ_FNCU01000068.1, read on the forward strand.
AGCATGCTCGCCGGCTTCCAGAAGCCGACGACGGGCAAGGTCCTGTTCGATGGCCGTCCCGTCGCCGGCCCCGGCCCCGAACGCGGCGTCATCTTCCAGGAGTACGGCGTATTCCCCTGGTTGACCGTGAAGCAAAACATCGCCTTCGGCCTGACGCTCAACGCCAACCATGTCGCAACCGCCGAGCGCGACGCGATCTGCGATCACTATCTTGCTCTGATGGGCCTGTCCGACTTCGCCAATTCCTATCCGAAACATCTGTCCGGCGGCATGCGGCAACGGCTTGCGATCGCGCGGGCCTATGCGGTGAAGCCGCAATTCCTCCTGATGGACGAGCCGTTCGGGGCGCTCGACGCCCAGACCCGCTCCAACATGCAGAACCTACTGCTCAAGGTACTGGAGACCGAAGGCAAGACGGTCATGCTGATTACCCATTCCGTGGAAGAGGCGATCTACCTCGCATCCCGCATCGTGGTGGTGACCGCGCGGCCGGCGCGGATCCGGGAGATCATCGACGTGCCGTTCGCCTATCCGCGCGACGAGTCGATACAGGAGCGTCCGGAATTCGCCGAACTGCGAAGCCAAATCAGGCAACTCGTGATGGACGAATATCGCGCCCAGCAGGCGCAGATGCGTCCGGTCTCATTCTCGGAATAATCATAAAGCGGAGGAGCGACCTATGGATCGGCGACAATTTTTGACCACGACGGCAGGCCTTGCACTGGGGACCTTCACGGCCACGGCGCCTGCGATCGCGCAGGCGAAAACAAAGGTCCGCGTCGGCTATCTTCACACTGTCGCCGTTGACGGCCAGATCTGGACCGGCATGGACCGCGGCTCCTTCGAAAAGCAGGGCCTCGATCTCGAGCTGCGACAGTTCAACACCGGCCTGGAAATCTTCCAGGCGCTGATCGGCGGCAGCCTCGACGTGCTGGCAACCGGCGCCGTGCTCTCGAACTTCCCGGCCCGTGGCCAAGGCAAGGTCTTCCTCATCAACGACATCGAGGTAGCGACGGCGCAACTCTGGGTTCGCGGTGATCAGGGCATCAAATCGTTCGAGGATCTGAAGGGCAAGCGCATCGCGACCGCGACCGGCACAACGGCGCACGTATTCCTGGATACCGCGCTTCGTGCCAACAAGGTCGATCCCAAGGAGGTCGAACTGGTCAACCAGACCATGCCGGCCGCCGTGACCGCCTTCATTTCCGGCGCAGTGCCTGCCGTCGCGCTCTGGGTGCCCTTCAACGTGACAGTTCGCGACAAGGTGCCCGGCGCAGTCAAGCTCGCGGATGCGTCAGCCTATTATCCAAAGGCAGCGATCATCGGCGGCTGGGCGGCGGCTAACGATTACTACGAGCCAAACAAGGAAACACTGGCAAAGCTCATCAAGGGCTGGGCCGAGGCGAACGACTTCATCATCGCCAACAGCGCGGAGGCGATGGAGAAGCTCCAGAAGGGTCACTACAGCCAGACGCCGATGGCCGATATCAATGAGTCGTTCAAGGCTCAGAAGATGTTCACGTCCAAGGACTGGAAACGCATGTACTCGGATGGGACCGTCACCAACTGGCTACAACAATCGACAGATTTCTTCATGGCCAACGCAGGCATCAAGGACTTCACGCCGGCGAGCAAATACTTTGACCCGAGCCTCTATTTAAAGACTATCGCCTAGATATCAGGGGGCTGAGGGGATTTGTGTCCGCGCCGAACACTAACTGCGCGGCGCGCCCCAATTTTCTCGGGCTCTGCTGTCGTATCCGGCACGTGTTACGCACCGCAGTTTAACACACTGTCCCTTCTGCACGCTCAACCGCGCTGCCGCACTCTGTTGTCCAGATGGCCATGGATTGCCGACCTCAGGTAGGCTATCCAAGGAGGGGGCAATTCCTCGTGACGCCGAGGGGGCAGTTTTCCATGGCGCGCGATAATCGACTGTTAATCTAGCGAGCCAACAGTTCTAGGCAACCAGGCAACCTCACTCCTCCGGGTCAAACCTCGTCACAGGAGCGTTGTCGCCTCGGCTAAGCAGCTCCAGGCGTCGCAAGCTCTTCTTTCTTCACTAAGAGCCTCAGCGCGAGAATGTCATTGACTAGGCCGTGAACCCATAAATTTGCGGGGCGGGCGGCTTGCCAGGGTCCGCAATGCCCCGATAGCTACCAAATTCCGCAGCGCAAACGTCGTTGAAATATTCCTTATGATTTTTCGGGGCGTTACCACTGATATCTCACCACGCCCTTGCCGGCATAGCTGCGCGTGACGTTGGAGAACTCGCCTTCGAAGCTCGCCGCGGCCGACCAGCCGTTGGTCCATTTCATTTCGGCGGACGCCGTGGTGAGCGCAGATTCGCTTGCTTGCGCTGCGCCGTTGACGACCAAGCTCGCGCCCGGCAGCGACTGGAAGGTGGCCCCAATGGTGCGGTCCGGATTGAAATCATGTGCCCAGGCGAGACGGCCGCGCAGCGTGAGAATGCCGTCTGCCATGGCGAGGGATTTGTCCGAGCGGATACCGAGCTCGCTGCGCGGATCGGTGACGCTTTTCGCACTGTAAGCGAGCGCGAAGTTCGGCGCGCCCGTGACCACGCTTTCGGCATAGGCCGGCAGATCGAAGGTGGTGAACTGGGCCGCGGCATAGGGCGTGAGGCCGACGCCGCCGATCCACGGCGCAACGAACCGGTAGCCGCCTTCGAGCCGGCCGGAATACGCATTCGCATTGAACTCCGCGCGCAGCTGGTCGAGGCCGGCGACTGTCACGGCGCGATTGGTGGTGATGTCCTGCCAACCATAGGCGAGCGCGGCAGTGACGTAGGCTGCGCCGTTGGTGTGGCGCAGATACGCGCCGGCCTGGAACAGGTCGGAGCGTCCGCTGCCAAGATTGTTGACGCTGAAATTGGTGCCGCCTCCGGCAAGCGCAAACCCCGCGAGCGTATTCGGCGAGAACAGGTAGTCAGCGCGGACGGCGGTGCCGAAAATGCTGCTGCGTGTGTCATTCGATCCGGCCACCGCATTGCCGTTGGTGGTCTGCGAGCCGCCGTAGCCGGCCGCCCACACGCTCCAGCGCGGCACGAAGGGAACGGGCGGCGCCTTGGTGAACATCGCCAGCGCATCCTTGGGCTTGCGGCTCGCCGCATAGGCGCTGGCGCTCTCCTCCGCATATCCCGGCGCCGATGTCGCGACGTTGATGCCGTTGCCGCGGCCCATGAGGGGATCGGTCAGCAGGCCCATGAACTGGCTCATGGCGTTGAATGTGGTCTGCTGCGAGCCGCTGCCGAGTTCGCCCGAGAGCTGAGTCAGCCCGGCCGGCGTGAGGCTGCCGAATACGATCGGGATGCCGCCATTGCTGTTGAAGAAGTTGGTGATCACATTGCCCACCTTCTGCTGGTTGCCGGAAAGTCCCGTGCCCGGCGGTGCCACGAAGAGTGCGAGATCGAGATAGGCATGTGTGCCGTCGTAGCTCAGCGTGGTGCTGAAACCTGACGGCAGGCCGCTGTTGGCCACGATCGGATTGAACGTGCCGCTGATGCTGCCGGCGGTCAGGATCGTGTACTGCTTTTCGACATAGGATCCGGGCGCGAAACTGGTGCGCACGGTGGCGCCGCCGAGTGTCGCGGTGCCGGTGACGGTAGAAAACGAGGACGTCGTCGGGTTCACCTGCACGAGATAGATCGCGCCCGAGGCGAAAGCCAGGCTGCCGGCGACATTCGTGGACGTCCCAGCCGTGCCATCGCCCGGCGCGAAGGTGCCGCCATACGCAATGTTCAGCGTGCCAACGGAGCCGGTGCCGAACAGCGTGCCGCCCGAGACGGTGGTGGCGCCGGCAATCGTGCCGGAATTGTTGAAGGTGCCGCCGGTATTGGTGAGGCCGCCGCTCAAAGTGCCGGCGTTGCTGCCCGTACCGCTGTTGGTCACCAATCCCGTTACCATGGCGCCGGCGGAATTATTGAACGTGCCGGACGTCGTGATCGCACCGTTCCAGGTCAGATTGTTGGTGATGGTGCCGGCGCTGGAGGCGACATTGCCGGTCCAGATATTGTTGTTGGTGATGGTGCCGGTGTTGGTCGCGACGTCGGCGAGGTAGGTGCCGTTGTTGGCCACCATGCCGGCGTTATTGAGATCATCCTTCACGGTGCCGCCAAGGGCGACAGTGAGGCTGCCGCCCGCTGCGTTGGTGATGCCGCCACCCGTCGCATCCAATTGGCCGCCACTCGCCACGGTAATGGCGCCACCATTGGTCAGAAGTCCCTGCAGCGTGTAGTTGCCGGCGGCGCCGATGGCGAGCGTCGCACCGCTGGCGTTGTCGAAGGTCGAATTGCTGGTCACCGTGCCGCCAATGTTGAAAGTACCGGCGTTGTTCGCGATTGCGCCATTGATCGCGCCGCCGTTCGCATTCGCGGTCGCGGCATTGGTCAGGCCGCCACTCACAGATCCGCCGATTTGCGTAAAAGTACCGCCGCTGACTGTCACGCCGCCGTTGAGCGCACCGGCGTTCGTCGTCGTGCCTGCCGTGTTGGTCAAACGACCCGACACCGTACCGGCCGCATTGTTGTCGAACGTGTTCGAGTTGGTGACTGTCCCGGTGACCGTGCCGGAGTTTTGGAATGTCGCGGCGTTCGTGACGTTCGATGTGATGGATGCTGCCGACGCCAGAACCAGTGTTCCGGCCGCGATTGCGGTCGCGCCGGTGTAGGTGCTGTTGCCCGTCAGCGTCAGCGTGCCGGCGCCGGTCTTGATCAGGCCGCCCGCGCCGCCGATGACGCCGCTCAGCGTCAGCGTGGTCGCCGGATCGACTTGGAACGTACCGCCCGCGTTCAGCGTGATGGCCCGTGCCGATGAGAAGGTCGCCGTGGTTTGCAGCGTGCCGCCGTCGAAGGTGATCCCGCCCGACGCCGCACCGAGATTGGCGTCAGCGGAAATCGACAGCGTGCCGGCGCTGATCGTCCAGGGCATGACAGCCCCGGTTGAGCCGGTCAGCGTCCAGGTGCTCGCGCCGGTTTTCTGGAAGGCGGAGAAGCCCCGATATTGCGTAATTGGTAAGCTGGTCGGCGCGATCTGCGACAGGTCGAAGGCTGTCAATGGCGTCGTGTCGCCGCCGAGGATCAGCTTGTCGCCGCCCGTGCCGACGACGAAGCCGACGATGCTGTAGCCCGCCTGCAATTCGAGGCTGTTCACGCCGCCCGTGAAGGTAATGGCGTTATCACCAAGCCAGCCACGGCTGATCGAGCCGCTATTGACGATCGTGAGGTTGCTGCCGGTGACGCCGGAACCGCCGCGACCCCACGTCCCCCAAACGCTGAAGGCGCCATCGCCACCGGTGATGGTCCCTGAATTTATGAGCGATCCGCCCTGGAGAAAGACGATGGCATCGCCGCCATCGCCGCCTGCGGCGGGGGGGCCGAGGGCGGCAGCTCCGCCGGCGCCGCCGGTGATGGTACCGGAATTTGTAAGCAATCCCGTGCCGATGAAGACGACGCCGAAGCCGCCGCCGCCGCCGCTGCCGTAGGCGCCATACCCGAAGCTGCCGACACCGCCCTTGCCGCCCGTGATCCCACCGTTATTTGTGAGCGATCCCGCCCCGAGGAAGACGATGGCATCGCCGCCACCGCCACCGCCCCCAGCATCGGCGCTGCTGTTGCCGCCATCGCCGCCGCTGCCGCCTTTGACGAGGCCAGTGGTGATTGTCAGGCCATTGGCGACGGTGGCTCCAGCACCGCCGCCGCTGCCGCCGCCGCCGCCGCCGCCTAGGTAGTAAATGCCTGCAGGGCCGTCGCCGCCGTTGGCGGTCAACGAGGTCACATTAACCGTGACCGAAACTCCAAGCGCTCCCGCGGGATGGACAGGCTCGAAAGGGAGCGGATTACCCGGCGAGCTCGTTGCCGGCGTATAGGCATTGTCTCCGGCAAGCACGCCGCCACCGTCCCCTCCAACCGGCAGGCCAAAGACGCCGCCCGCCCCGCCTTTGCCTGCGGCCCATGCGGGCGCGTTGGCGATGCTCAATGCCGCGATCAGCGAAAGCGTGGAGGTCGTCAGAAGCAGGCGGGTTCTGCGGCTGCGGTGCCGCGCGGTATCCGCTCCCGTCATCGGCCCGCGAGCCAACGCACGCGACGCAGATATCGACAAAGGAGAAAAGAGCGGACCGCGAGTCGCCCGCAGGCACCTGCCAAGCGTTGAGGCCCGGCATTCCATCTGGACTGAACGAACGACCATACTCGCGCGCCTTTGCTGACCGACAAAATCGAACCGGTCAGGCGTCGCTAGCAGGCAATTGTTTGGACAATATTTGAGGGTCGCAAGACACGCCCTGACTGGGCCGGTTGTAAACCGGATTACCCCTATCATGCGGCATACGGGCAACAGTTTAGCCCGCGGCGATCAGCCCGATGCTCCTGAGAACGAAAGCGGGAACCGCCTCTTCGCCGTGCAGCCGCGTCACGTGCGCGATCAGGCCACGCATGACGTTGGCGCGTGCGTGTTCCGAGACGAGGTGACGCGCCGACGTGAAGTAGAGATATTCAATCGCATTGCCGGCGCCCGCAGGGCCGATCGCGGCAAGTGCATCCGCCGACGCCGATGGCAATTTCTGCTCCGGCGAAGCGATCATCCAGCCGATCGTCAGGCCGATGTCCCGCGGGCAACGCGGAGCCTCCCTGGCTGCATCGGCGACAGCCATGTCCAGCAAGGCGCGATCGCCGGACGCAAGCACGGAGATAGCCTTCAAGACCCGCATATGCAGATGCAAATCGGAGCCCGGTTCAGACATCTCGATGCCGCGATCAAAAAATCGGGCGGCTTCGTCGAAACGGCCGCGCGCGTAGCGCAATTGCCCCATGACGGGCAAGGCTGCGGCAAAGTCCGCGGTCTGGGCGAAAGCGCGCTCGGCAACGTCCTCCGCGAGGTCAAGATGACCCCGGTTGATGAAGTACAATAGCTTTGCGGCCGCCAACATCAGCAGCGGGTTCGCCTCGACGGCGGGCAAGCACTCCAGCACCGTGGCGTCGATCTCGCTTTCGATGCGGTAGCGTTCTTCCAGGCTGATCTCGCCGAACGGGCTGGTGTGGACCAGGCGCGCGAACAGATGCAGGCACCATTGCAGGGCGATATCTGCATTGAGGGGGTCCTGCGCGCGGTCCCTGCCGAGTTGCTCGCCATTTGCCAGCCACCACCGATTTGAGGCCGACAGCAGGCTTGCAGCCTTGTGGAGGCGCGTTTCAAGCGGCTCGTCCGCGGGCGTGCCGAGACCCGTGGAGGCGTCAACGAGGGCCTGCGACAGGGCTTCGATGACGCCATTCGAGACCCTGCCCGCTTCGGCCGTGAACGATGCGGCGTCCGCCATGTCGAGTTGGAGACGGAACGCCTTGACGATGCGCTTTGACGGCATTTCTCGCAGGGTGGCCGCACAATCAAGCTGCCCGTTGCCGGCGAGAAAACTCATCTGCAGGAGATAGCGCAATTTGTCGGTGGGGGCGGGCTGCCAGTTCTCGGCAACGACGACATTGTGGCCAACGCCGACGCCGGTGGCGATCATGTCGCGAAGCTGATCGACCAGCGATGACGCTTGCTGGCCGAAGGGATGTCCCTGCGGTCCGAAGGCCGGTCCGATAACGAGTAACGCATCAATCGGCGCTGCCGGAGACAGTGGAGCGATCCAGACATAACCCTCGCCATACTGCGTGGCGATATACATTGGTGATTTGGCGCTGTCGCCGAGCTTTGCCCGCAGCCTATTCACCAGAAAGTCGATGTTGCGGTCGGATACGTCGGATTCCGAGGCGATCTCATCGAGCAGGCGGCCGCGGCGCATGAGGCGCTGCGGATTGCGGGTGAGCGCGAGCAGCAGGGCGCGTTCGTTTCTGGTGAACTGAATCGTCTGCCCATTGCGGCGCGCGAAGAGGCACGTTTTGTCAAGAATCAGATCTCCGACGCGGAGATCCTGTCGTTTGTTCACTCCTACCCCCTGAGAGGCAAATTAACCCGGCGCCGCCAAGACAAGTAGCCTCTTGAGCGGCTCTGCCGCAAGCTTTGCATGCATCTTCATTGACCCCACACGACCAGATTTGCCACCAGGCTTTGCCGGGAAGGCAGCAAAGCCTGACATCTTCGCCGTTTCGGTGGCGAGGGTAGCAGCCTCGATCGGCGTCTGTTCAATATCGGCAGCGTTAAGCAGCGCGCAGTTCGCCCGACCCCGCGTATGTCTCAAATGGTTCATTCGCGACCGGGCCGAGCCAGTAGCAAGTCCGGCCAAGTCCGCTATGCCGCCGAAAGCGGAAGTATATTCAGAGTATTAGCGGGGCGTTGCCGGTTGATGGTGCTGCCCGAGACGTGATTCAAGCTCCGAAACCGGAGCCTCGAATCATGCGCTACGAACTCAGCGACTACGAATGGACCGCCATCAAACCGATGCTGCCGAACAAGCCGCGCGGCGTTCGGCGCGTAAATGACCGTCGCGTGCTCAATGGCATCTTTTGGGTCCTGCGCTCAGGTGCGCCATGGCGCGACCTGCCGGAGAACTACGGTCCCCGCAACACTTGTTACAATCGCTTCGTTCGGTGGCGGCGGGCTGGCGTCTGGGACCGGATCATGAATGCACTGGCCGCCGGTCGTGACGCGGCGGTGCAAATGGTCGATACCTCGGTCGTCGGCGTGCACCAGCACGGAGCCTGCATCGCCGACAACAATCATCAAGATATGGGTCGCTCACGAGGGGGCCTGACGAGCAAGATTCACGCGGTGGTGGACACCAATGGCCTGCCGGTCCATCTCGCGCTCACGCCAGGTGAGGCGCACGACAATCGCCTGTGCTCGGTTCTCCTCAACGCCTTGCTTCCACAAACGATTTTACTTGCGGATCGCGGATACGACGCGAATTGGATCAGGGAGCTTGCCCGCCAGCAAGGCGCGTGGGCCAATATTCCGCCGAAACGCAATCGCAAAGACCCGATCTGCTTCAGCCCGTTTCTGTATCGCGCCCGCAACTTGATCGAACGGTTCTTCAACAAGATCAAGCAATGTCGGCGTGTCGCGACCCGATATGACAAACTCGCAGCCAATTATCTGGCGTTCGTCAAACTAGCATCAATCCGAATTTGGCTGCGTGCTAATGAGTCCGCGCCCTAGCCTGTGGAGTTGCCACAGCTCCTCCAAAGACATGCTCTGCAACCGCTCCCGTTCCATGAATCCCCCGACTCACGCAGGAAGCTTGGAGCTACCAGACGCGGCCGGCAACGAGACGTGGGTTGACCGTGGAAGGTTATCTACACCTAGCGTGTCGTCCTAGTTTTCGGGAAGCTGACTGAACCGATCTTGACCGAGAGCGGCGCAACTCAGCTTGCGCCAATCGATTTCGCAGTACGCTCAATTCGGCAATCTGACTTTCGAGACGTGCGATAGTTCGGTGCAAAACGGTGGCGGTATGGGCAGTCCGATCAGATGTACTCATTACTACCTCAAATAACAGGACTGAAAATCCGAACCTTACATTGCAGCTAATCGTCATTACAAGACGAAATCTGCCTTAGAATCCTCGGTTTGACCGTTTTCAAAGGAACACGAGCGCTGGCGAACGTTTAAGTCGTGCCGGCTCGCAGCCCGAGCTGGCGGAGCGGCCCCGGCCCACCCCTCAACAGCCCCCTGGAGGCTGGGGCCGTCTCTCCAGATCCTTGGTATCAGAGTAAGCGTATGCGTCAGTCGCCCTACAGCTCCAGCTGCCCTGCGACTATCACCTGAGTCCGCTAACTGAAGCGGCTTACTGTCTAATGCGGGGACACTCGCGCGGCGACACTGAATGCGGCCAAGCAGGCGGCGGCTAGGGACCGGAGCATTCTGGCGATTTGCCCCGATTCCGAGCGCGTTATTCCATGAAGTAAAAGCTCGTGATAGCGATTAATAATGCGCCACCAGCCACCGCGATCGCAAAACAAATGCGCCCGGGACCGAAAGTATCGAAATGGGAGGTACGGACAACGCGCGTGAACCGGCGGGCCCCGGTTTCACCGCCCTACCCGCCGGCGGGAGGCGCTGGCGGTCGCTCTTCCCGAAAACCGCGCAAGCCCTGGCATATATGATCTCCGATCTGGTGAAATTGCTTGAAGCAATGGAGCACCTTGAGAGCCTGAGAGAGGTCCGGCTCGCCGAGCTCGCTCGCGTATCGCACTAAGGTTGGCGGGCTTGGGGCGCGTTCTCAGGGCGGTTCGGCACCTCCACCCGTAAATTTCCCAATATCGCTCGCATCGAGCTCATTCGATCATTTCGAAATGAGATCGTCGAAGCCAAAGGAATGGACTGAGGCTGAGCGGAAGCGGCTTGCCTGGCTGGCGCGTCGTCGTGTCGTGGCGGAGATAGCGGCGGCGCTCGCTCGGCACACCGGATCCGTGAGGCGAATGGCGCGCGCAATGGGGCTTATTCTGAAAAAATAATCTGCCCACCTTCCAGCCTCATCCCTTGCCCTCCCGCAAGAAACGATGAACCGCATCGGCCGCCGCACCGCGATCTACCTTCTCATCCTGGTGATCAAAGCGGTGGTTTGGCAATTGGCCCACCGAGGTGCTTGCGCTCGCCCTTCGGTTGCGTCGCCGTTTGATTGCCATGGTCGGAGGAGCGACCATGGTGGTGCACTGGCACGAATACGCAAACGGCATTGAGAAGCAGCTCGATCAGCTGAGGAAGGATCTTGCCCCCTTGTGTCAGGAAGAAAGAAGCTCGGCGAGTTGCGATCGACCGGCGTGCGCGACTTGTTCGCCTTCGGTCAGGACTATCGCTGTGGCCACAGGGTGAAGCTTTCGGCCATGGTGGTTGACGAGTGGCCGGACGATATCCGATTGTCGTAACTCGAGCCGCGGTTCATCTGTCAGGCGTGTGGCCAGCGCGGCGCCATCCTGCGCGTCGGCAGCGATGGGACCATGATGGCGGTTGGACGGCCCCGGACCGGGTAGAGAGGAATGTCGTGAGGCCGGCCGCTGGAGGTTGCCTGGTCCTCACGCTAGCAAAGCCTAGCGAGAACGAGCCCATCCTCATCATGGGCGATGATTTGCGGTCCCTCCACATGCGCAAAGCAAACTTGGAGCAGCTATTGGCGCGCCGGCCGGACGGGATCAGCGTGGCCCCTTTCGAGCGACGCGAGATCGGGCTGGACCTGTTCCGGGCCGCCTGCCGGATGGGACTTGAGGGACTGGTTTCCAAGCATCGCGATCGGCCGTACCGAGGTCGTCGGCAGAAGCACTGGATTAAGGTGAAGAGCCGAGGCCATCCCGCGATGGCACGCGAACTCTGACGATGACGGCCCCGGCCATGGGGTGGGTGTGGGAGGCCGGGGCCGTTGGGGTGCTTGGACCTTGGGGAGGATCAAGCACCTCCGAGCTTACTCACAGTCAAAGCGCCGTTATGTTCGTTTCCAGACATTGTCAGTACTCTTCCGGAGAGCACCGGTTTCGCGCGTGCGACCCGCCAACGCGAAAAGCTAAGACGGCCTTAGTTCATCATCTGGCGTAGCCGTCTGATGATCTCGCGCAGGTTAGCCGCGTACTCTTCAATAACCCGACGCGCCTCGTCCAGGGGCGACGGCTTGTCTTCCTTGCACTCGGTCTGTTTTTCGGGGTCAGGCATGGCCTGATGGACTGTCGCAGAGGGAGGCATCGCTTGAGCTAGACCAAGAGAACGGCGCCCCAACTGAGGCGGCCTTGAGCAAAGCGGGCCCGGTGTGCCTAGGAGGCCGGGCCCATAGCCTCAGCAACGGCTGCACCGTCTTCGGCTACCAGCCCCTTAAGTGTCAAAGAGAACATTCGTTCCTTCGGGAAATTAGAACGCTTTTCAAATTCAACTTAAGTCACCGGGACTTAAACACGGACGGTACTTGGACGATGCGTGAGAACATTTCCTGAAGCGAGAACAAGGCGCCCGGCAGCTTGAACCAGGACAGGCCGCCCAACTAGGCGGCCCTACTCGGGGTCTAACGTCTCGATTTTGGTCGCGCCTTCCCAGTCAACAAGCTGCTTGGCTCTTTCCCTTGCGGCTGCCTCGTCGTGCACATCGAGGTCAATCCGCAGTTCGCCAGCCACTCTTCCCCCAGCTTTAGCCAAGCCTCCTTATCGACGGGCTTGTGGCCTTCTCCGCCTCATCGAGGCAGTCCTTCGCTTGCCGGAAGTATCTCGCGGCGACGTCGCATTGCCGAATAATCTGCCCGCTTGAAGAAGGTGCCAAACGAAAGCCGCAGGCGCGATCTGGAGCAGCGCCTGCGGCCGGTGCCACGACGTTCCGCACGATCGGCGGGGCACGTCATTTTGCTAGCATAGAAGGCCCGCCAGCGAGAACCGGCGGGCACGTGTCACACACCTGTGGCATGGCCGTTGCACAATCGAGACCAACTGGGATTTCAGCACTCAGTTTGAGAAGAAAACGCTGCCGGGACCTGTATTTCGAGCCCGGCAGCGTTCTATTCTGAGACTAGTGACACAGCCGCTAGTGTAAAACGGCGGGCCTCGTTTTCACCGCCTTAGCCGCCGGCGGCGCGTCATCAGGCGCTGGCCTCGCGTTTTCGGTGCGTTTGGCTTCGACGATCATTTGCCCTGGCGAGTGTCAGGACGCAAATAGCGTCAGCATGCATCTCGACGGGACGACCTGGAAGCTCTCGGGGATTGGGCTACCGCCGAAGGCTGTGATCTCCTCCTCGGCCTGTTACCGTGGATTGAAATGCATCCTGACATTCGTGTGGATGGGAGGGCGCCGATGGCGCTGCCTTAGATCTCGTCGATTGCGATAAGGGGCTGTCAACAAAAACTGGAAAATGGCTCGGGCAGCCATGTATTGCGCCCGATGCCGGCTGCGCTCATTTCCTGCCAACAGAAGATTCCCGCATTGATCCGAGACAGACCACCGCCAAGTACGGCCGCGCCTTCTGATGGAGAATTCGAAGAGAGCAAATTCGCCAGGCGTCATGACGCGACTAGCCTCAAAAAAGCTTCTAGAACGGACAGCAAAAATGACAAATTTGACAGAACAACTTTCGTCTACAGCACGAGTTCCGAGGCATGATCTCGAGCGCCTTGAGCCGACCCCATTTGGCGCACAGTATCCCCGGTGACTATCTGTATATAAAGCGTCCGCCTTTCGCGCTCGGCGGATAAATCCTTACACGTTCAATCCTTCATTTAGCTTCTGCAAACGGCACAAATGCCCTCTCCTTCCGATAAGATCGCGCTCTTCATCGACGGGGCCAATCTCTACGCGACGGCGAAAACTCTGGGCTTCGACATCGATTACAAGCGCCTGCTGAAGGAGTTTCAGAGCCGCGGAACGCTGCTTCGGGCGTTCTACTACACCGCCATCATCGAGGATCAGGAATACTCCTCGATCCGCCCGCTGATCGACTGGCTGGACTACAACGGCTACACCGTCGTCACCAAGGCGACCAAGGAATTCATCGACGCCTCCGGCCGCCGCAAGGTCAAGGGCAACATGGACATCGAGCTTGCCGTCGACGCCATGGAGCTCGCCGAGCATATCGACCAGATGGTGCTGTTCTCGGGTGACGGCGACTTCCG
>NZ_FNCU01000095.1:0-9041 GCF_900099855.1 Bradyrhizobium sp. Rc2d
GAGGACCTTCTGAAATACGGCCTCATTCCTGAGTTCGTCGGTCGTTTGCCGGTCGTGGCGACGCTCGAGGACCTGGACGAGACGTCGCTGAAGAAGATCCTCACCGAGCCGAAGAACGCGCTGGTGAAACAGTACCAGCGGCTGTTCGAGATGGAGAACATCGAGCTGACCTTCGCCGACGAGGCGCTTGGCGCGGTCGCCCGCAAGGCGATCGAGCGCAAGACCGGCGCGCGCGGCCTGCGCTCGATCCTCGAGGCGATCTTGCTCGAGACCATGTTCGACTTGCCGGGCCTGGAAGGTGTGGAAGAGGTCGTGATTTCGCGAGAAGTCGTGGAAGGCACGGCGCGTCCGCTCTACATCTACGCCGATCGGTCCGATCGCGCCGTCGAGAATGCCAGCGCCTGATTTTTTCGGCGCTGGAACGCTCCAATTGTCTGATCAAGGAGGGCTGCGGAAATGTATCTCCGCAGCCGGTGTTGCGTCGCTTACCTGCGTGCGTAAGCGCCTGATGGCGCGCGTTTTTCGATGACTTGACACCCCCCGGGTCGATAGCCACCTAATGTCGGCGGGCGAGCGAAAATTCTCTTCAAGATTCGCCTCAGTTCCGATCCGGCAAGCCGGTCCAACTCGCAAAAGGACCGACCGGTTCTGCGGATCACCTCGGCACCTCGTGGCGGTTGCGCATGATCAGCGGGCTGCGTGCGAGGGGGCAAAGCAAAAGGAAAAGGCCATGACTAATCCCAAACCCCGGCCAACCATCGTTCATGGCGCAACGCACGCTTATCCCGTGCTGCCGCTGCGCGATATCGTCGTCTTCCCGCACATGATCGTGCCGCTCTTCGTCGGCCGCGAGAAGTCGATCCGCGCGCTCGAAGAGGTGATGAAGAACGATGCGCTGATCATGCTGGCGACGCAGAAGAACGCGTCCGACGATGATCCGGCGCCCGATGCGATTTACGAGACCGGTACGCTTGCCAGTGTGCTCCAGCTCCTGAAGCTTCCCGACGGCACCGTGAAGGTGCTGGTCGAAGGGCTCGAGCGTGCGCGCGTGCAGAAATACACCGATCGCGCCGACTATTACGAAGCGACCGCCGTCGCGCTCGCCGACACCGACGCGAAGTCGGTCGAGGCCGAGGCGCTGGCGCGCTCGGTCGTGTCCGACTTCGAGAGCTATGTGAAGCTCAACAAGAAGATCTCGGCCGAGGTCGTCGGAGTCGTGCAGGCGATCACTGATTTCGCCAAGCTCGCCGACACGGTCGCCTCGCATCTCGCGGTCAAGATCGCGGACCGCCAGGGCATCCTGGAGACGCTGTCCGTCACCACGCGCCTCGAGAAGGTGCTCGGCCTGATGGAGAGCGAGATCTCGGTGCTCCAGGTCGAGAAGCGCATCCGCTCGCGCGTCAAGCGCCAGATGGAGAAGACCCAGCGCGAGTATTATCTCAACGAGCAGATGAAGGCGATCCAGAAGGAACTCGGCGACGACGACGGTCGCGACGAGCTCGCCGATCTCGAAGAGAAGATCTCCAAGACCAAGCTCTCCAAGGAAGCGCGCGAGAAGGCGCAGCATGAATTGAAGAAGCTGCGCCAGATGTCGCCGATGTCCGCGGAAGCGACCGTCGTGCGCAACTATCTGGATTGGCTGCTGTCGATCCCGTGGAACAAGAAGTCCAAGGTCAAGAAGGACCTGGAAGCGGCGCAAGCCATCCTGGACTCCGATCATTACGGGCTCGAGAAGGTCAAGGAACGTATCGTCGAGTATCTCGCGGTGCAGTCGCGCGCCAACAAGCTGACCGGGCCGATCCTGTGCCTCGTCGGGCCTCCCGGCGTCGGCAAGACCTCGCTCGGCAAGTCGATCGCGAAGGCGACGGGGCGCGAATTCGTGCGCGTCTCGCTCGGCGGCGTGCGCGACGAGGCCGAGATCCGCGGTCACCGCCGCACCTATATCGGCTCGATGCCCGGCAAGATCATCCAGTCGATGCGCAAGGCGAAGTCGTCCAATCCGCTGTTCCTTTTGGACGAGATCGACAAGATGGGCGCCGATTTCCGCGGCGATCCGTCCTCGGCGCTGCTCGAGGTCCTCGACCCCGAGCAGAACGCGACCTTCAACGACCACTATCTCGAGGTCGACTACGATCTGTCCAACGTGATGTTCATCACGACCGCGAATACGCTCAATATTCCCGGCCCGCTGATGGACCGCATGGAGATCATCCGGATCGCGGGCTACACCGAGAACGAGAAGGTCGAGATCGCGCGCAAGCATCTGATCCCGAACGCGGTGTCCAAGCACGGCCTGGACTCCAAGGAGTTCTCGATCGACGACGACGCGCTGCTGCTTTTGATCCGCCGTTACACCCGCGAAGCGGGCGTGCGCAATCTGGAGCGTGAGCTCTCCACACTCGCCCGCAAGGCGGTGAAGGAGCTGATGATCTCCAAGAAGAAGTCGGTCAAGGTCACCGAGAAGACTCTGGAAGAGCTGCTCGGCGTTCCGAAATACCGCTTCGGCGAGATCGAGAGCGAGCCGCAGGTCGGCATCGTCACCGGCCTTGCCTGGACCGATGTCGGCGGCGAGCTGCTGACCATCGAAGGCGTCATGATGCCCGGCAAGGGCAAGATGACGGTCACGGGCAATCTGCGCGACGTGATGAAGGAGTCGATCTCGGCGGCGGCGTCCTACGTCCGCTCGCGTGCGATCAACTATGGCGTCGAGCCGCCGCTGTTCGACAAGCGCGACATCCACGTGCACGTGCCGGAGGGCGCGACGCCGAAGGACGGTCCGTCCGCGGGCGTCGCCATGGCCACCGCGATCATCTCGGTCATGACCGGCATTCCGGTCCGCCACGATGTCGCGATGACCGGCGAAATCACGCTGCGCGGCCGCGTGCTGCCGATCGGCGGTCTGAAGGAGAAGCTGCTGGCAGCTGCCCGCGGCGGCATCAAGACGGTGCTGATCCCCGAGGACAACGCCAAGGATCTCACGGAGATTTCCGATGCGATCAAGGGCGGCATGGAGATCATCCCGGTCTCGCGCCTCGACGACGTCGTCGCCAAGGCGCTGGTGAAGAAGCCGGTGCCGATCGTCTGGGAAGAAGACACCAAGGTGACGGTGAAGCCTGATGGCGATGAGGCCGCCGGCGGCCTCACCGCTCACTGAGGCTCAGTGAAAGATGATAAGACGGCGCCTTCGGGCGCCGTTTTTGTTCGAGGTTGCTCATGCAGATCGACGGGCAATGCCATTGCGGCAAGATCACATTCGAGGCCGACATCGACCCCGAGGCGGTCTCAGTGTGCCACTGCACCGACTGCCAGACGCTGACCGGCTCGCCGTTCCGGGTGACCGCGATCTGCACCAAGGCGGATGTGAAGCTGACCGCCGGCACGCCCAGGGTCTACGGCAAGCGGGGCGACAATGGCCGGATGCGCTTCCAGCATTTCTGCGCCGATTGCGGTTCCCCGCTGTTCACCAGCGGCGAGGGCGACCAGGCTGACGATTGGGGCATCCGCTGGGGCAGCATCCGCCAGCGCAACGCTCTTAGGCCGGTCCGGCAGATCTGGTGCCAGTCGGCGGTGGTCTGGATCGATGCGGTGCCGGGGCTGCCAGGGAGGCCGAAGGATTGAGGTTGGCCTGCGACAAGCCTTCGCCAGCTTCGCACCAATGAGCGCCTCGGCTGGCGTGCCAAGCCGTAGCCTGCGAAGCAGGCGAGGGCTGGTGGGCGGTCACGGATTCGAACCGCGGACCCTCTCGGTGTAAACGAGATGCTCTAACCAGCTGAGCTAACCGCCCAAGTGCGCCTTCAAGTGCGCCTCTTTAGCGCCCCGGTGGGTGCCGAAGCAAGAGCCGAGCGTGCCGCAAACTGGCCTCCAGTTTGCGGCCTGGTCAGGGTTTTCATGCTGGACACGAGCAGCCCTGCAGCAGGCCCGCTGCAGGGCGATCCTCAGCGCGGATCTGTCGCCAGGCCGAGGAGGCGGCGATCGTGCTCGCGGCCGCCGTGCGGCGTCTCAACTCCCGTCCGATGTCAGGCCGTCTTGGTGAACATCGTCAGAACACCGTCGGCGATGTTGATCGCGACGACTTGGGACGAACTCAAGCCCTTGGCCTTGAGCACGGAGGCTGCCTGCGGTGTGGCGTCGATGGACTTCCGAAGCGACTGGATGTCCTGCTCGCTTGTCTGTGCCACGAGTTCATCGACTTTCGCGCGCACCGCCGGCTGCAATTCCTTGACGTCCACGACCTGTATGCTCCGGATCACCGTGCTGGATTCAGAGGACGGCTGTTCCGCGCCGGGTTGTGACGATGCGCCCTGTGCCTGCACCAGAGTAGGTGTTCCCAGGGAGAGAGCTGCAACGATGACGGATGCCGTGAAGCTGCGCATGGTCATGCCTTTCCAGTTTGAGGAACGGCGAACCTATCGAGGAAATCTGGTTGGCATCTGATTCCGATGTGGCCGTTCGGTGAAACCAATGCGGCCGCAATGCGCACAGAGGGTCCGCGGTTCGAATCCGTGACCGCCCACCAGTCTGCGCTCGCAGGTCGAGCGAGGCAGCGTCGTTCTCGTTGGGGCTAGCTTCAAGTTAAGCAGTACTGCTGGACGGTTACACCGCTGTCAGTTGCAAACTTCGACGTCGCCAGGTCCACTGCCGTAGCCACGTACCCCGGCTCTATTTGCCTCGAGCCTGCAGCCCGATCGAATTGGACGGCAACCGGCTGCATTGCAAATTATCTGTCCTGACGATTTGGCTTGCGGAGACGTTGGCGCAGCCTCCGTTTGTTTCCGCTCGCTATCCCGCCCTTTCGAATTATCGCGCGTCGCTATCGGCTTCTTCTCCTGCACCTTCTCGCACTCGTTCTCGTCATTGACGCGATAGCCCGCGCGGCAGGCGATCTTCACGCAGGCGTCGCCGTCGGCCTTGAAGCCGTGATCGCAAACCAGCGGGCAGACGCGGCCCGGCTTGGCCTTGATCGCGTCCAGCGCATCGAAGCTTGCCAGCTTGGCGTCGAACTTGGTGCCGGCATACTTGTTGAACAGCGTCAGCGAACGTTGTGACGACGCATTCCAGTCACCGTCCGCCGATGCTGTCAGGCATCCGACGCGGCGCAGCTCCGACTGCACCAGCTTCGTCGTCTCCTGCGGCGACATCGGCGGCGGGGTCGAAGAGGGCGCTACGGCCGCGACCTTCTGCTCCGCGTTGGCGGCGGCTTGTTTCTCGGCGGCCTGCTTGGCGGCTGCCTCGGCCGCGGCCTTGTCGCTCGCGAGCTTCTCGGCCAGCGCCTTCTCGGCTGCCTGCTTGTCCGCGAGTGCCTTTGCCGCTGCCGCCTCGGCCTCCTTCCTTCGTTGCTCGGCTGCGGCCGCCTTGGCTTCCTCGACCTGCTTGGCCTTCTCGGCGGCGAGACGCTTCTCCTCGGCCGCCTTGGCTGCGGCCACCGCCTTTTCCTGCTCGGCCTTGGTGGCGCGCTCGGCGGCGAGCCGGGCCTTGGCGTCTTCTGCCTGGCGCGCTTTCTCGGCTGCGGCGGTGCGCGCCTCTTCGGCCGCGACGTTCTTCAATTGGGCGCGGGCGAGGCCGGCATAGAAGCCGTCGGGATAGGCTTGCAGGAAGGCTTCCCAGGCGTCCCGGTTTCCCGCGTGCAGCGCTAGTTCGTAGTCCCGGCGGATCGCATCCTGCGGGCTCGCTTGCGATCCTGCGGCGACCGGCTTGGCGGGGATCAGCGACACGTCATCGCCGCCGAGCGAGCCGTACACATACGGCTCCTGCTTGTAGCCGGTGTTCTTGAGAACGTCGTCGCGCACGAATCCGAACGCCTTGCGGAGATCGAGCCCGGGTGTGGGGAGGCGCTCGACCAGGGCTGCGGCAAACGGGCTGTTCCTGGAGTCGCCGTCCGAGGCCGTCGAGCCGGCCTTGGCCGCAAAGGCGATCATGGTGTTCGGGCTGGTCGGCTCGACCTTGGCGAGGCCGCGGCCAATGGCGCGTGCGGCGACCGTACGCTTCATCGTCTTGGCGAACGGGTTGTCGCGGCAGGCATCGAGAATGACGAGCCGAAGCTGCTTGGCCGGCTCGATGGCGAACAACACCCGGTCGAGCGGGAAAGCTTCGTCGAAGACGTCGGTGTCGGTTTCCAGCGCGGCGTCAGTGGGTATGAGATAATTGTTGCCGTCCAGCTCGATGCCGTGGCCCGCATAGTAGATCACCGCGACATCGGCCTCGCGGGCCTTGGCTCCGAACTCGCGCAGCGCCTTGCGCATGTCGACGACGCTAAGGTCGAGTTTGACATCCACGGTATCGAACCCGGCCTTCCTAAACATGCCACCGACCAGCGAGGCGTCGTTCACCGGGTTCGTCAGCGGTGGCACGCTCTTGTAGGCGGAATTGCCGATGACAAGCGCGACGCGCTTGTCCGCCTGTGCCGGTCCGCAGCCAAGATAGAATGCGCCCAATAGAAATACGAAAATCCGAATCGCGCCCATTGCAGCCCCAAATCGCAATGTGACCAGAGTAGTCGGAGCATGCCACCAAGGCAAAGCCCGCTATGTGACCAATGTCACAGGGGGCTGCGCCGCCGTGGGCCATATCTATCGGATTGGCAAGTCCTGGGGCATGACGTCGCCGGCGTTGGCAGCGGCGGAGGATTTGACTGCCGCGAGCTGCCATTGGCGAAGCCAGGCGAGCGGGTGGGTCAGGAAGGCGGTCAGCGGCTTGAGCGTGGGCCTCTCGACAAGTCTATAGACCAGCCAGGCTATGCCCGTGAGGAAGCCTGGCAGCACGACGGCGCGAATGAGCAGGGCCGACCTGTGGTCCCGGCCAATGTGGGCCCAATGCAGGATCATGTTTCCGATGTCCTGATGCAGCAGGTAGAGCGGATAGCTGATGACCCCGATGAACGCCAAGGGAACGGCCAAGGCGCGAAGCGATCGAAGCAGGACATGGTCATAACGCGCGGCAAGATAGACCGCGGCGGTGCCGGACCACAGCAGCAGCGACCGGTACATCTCGATCGCGACTGACGGCTGCTTGACGTTGAAATACAGATGATAGAGCTCGAGCGAGAACGCGATGACGATTCCCATGATCGCCTCACTGCTGCTCCCCCTGATGAGGGCCGCCACGCTCATGCCGGCAATGAAGAACGGGAAGAAATCGTTGGACGTGGCATAGTCCGTGCTGGTGGTCAGGGTCCGGAAGATGGTCACCACGCAGAGCAATGCCAGCAGGCGTTGTTTGAGCCCCAGCGCCATCATCATGAAGCAGAAGAGGTAGAACTGAAACTCGATCTGCAATGACCAATAGGCGCCGTCGGGCAGATGATAGTCGACGTGGAGGACGTTGAGCGTCGGAAGCGCGATGAGCGTATAGGCGTATTCGAACCAGTTCACCTCACGGCCCGCTTCGACCAGCTCGGGCATGAGATTCTTGAACAGCATCGTCAGTAGGCCGCAAACAATCAACGCCGGCAGCAGGCGGCCGAGCCTCTTGGCATAGAAGTGCCACGCCGATTGCGACGTCTCGACGCTGAACGCGATGCAATAGCCGCTGATAATGAAGAACAGCAGGACGCCGAACGTGCCCCGGTTGAAAACCTGGGCCGGGACGAAATGATAGAGCAGCACCCATATGATAGAGATTGCGCGCAGGCAATCGATGCCGACTGATCGTTCCGACTTCAAGGGGTTTTCTCCTGTTCCCTGAGTTAGCGCAGGGCCGCTTGGCCGTGTCAACTCAGCTTGGCAGAGCGGCGTCAGGGCCGATCGTGTCCCGTGCGGAAATCGGCCTTGCGGTAGACAACGACATGTGGATAAGCGTCTTGGGCCGGGCGCGGACGTTCGGCCCTGTCGCGGAGAGAGTGATGGAACAGCCTAGCGGACACGAGCTCAACGCCGACCAGATCGCCTATTGGAACGGCCCGAGCGGGCAGCGCTGGGCTGATCGTCATGCGGTGCAGGAGACGCTGCTCGGGCCGATCGCAGACGTGCTGATCGATCGTGCCAAGCCGAAGCCGGGCGAGCGCGTGATCGACGTCGGCTGCGGCTCGGGTGCAACGACGGTCGCGTTCGCGAGGGCGGTGGCGCCTGATGGCTTTGCGCTCGGCCTCGACGTCTCCGATCCGATGCTGTCGCAGGCGCGCGCGTTGGCGCCGAAGGGGCTGCCGCTCGATTTCGTGCTGGCGGATGCGACCGTTCATCCGTTCGAGCCGGCGAGCTTTGATCTGCTCGCCTCGCGCTTTGGCGTGATGTTCTTCGCCGATCCCATCGCGTCCTTCGCCAATCTCCACCGTGCGCTGAAGCCGTCCGGGCGGCTTGCCTTCGCCTGCTGGCGCGAGCCGAAGGAAAATCCGTGGATGATGGCGCCGCTGATGGCGGTCTACAAGCACGTGCCGAAAATGCCGCCGGTCGGACCGGAGGAGCCGGGCCCGTTCGCCTTTGCATCGGAAGAGCGCGTGATGCGCATCCTGAAAGGTGCCGGATTCGTGGACGTTGCAATGGAGCCGCACAATCCGGCGATGGATATCGCGATCGGCGGCGGGCTCGATGCCGCCGTCGACGGCGCGCTCCAGATCGGCCCCGCCAGCCGCGCGCTGCAAGGTCATCCGCCGGAGACGTACGCGGCCGCCAAGGCTTCGATCCGCGACATGCTCGCCCCGTTCCTGAAGGGGCAGTCGGTGACGTTGCAGGGCGCGATCTGGATCGTGACGGCGAAGGCGACGTAGGACTCTCTTTCCGCCGTCATTGCGAGGAGCTCTTGCGACGAAGCAATCCAGAGTCCCTCCACCGACGCATTTCTGGATTGCTTCGCTGCGCTCGCAATGATGGGATGGACGGCCCCCGAACGGCATCGGTGTGCCAGACTGGTGATGTTGAGTCGAACCAGACAAAGGGAGCCGTCCATGACGAAGATTAGCACGATTGGGGTTGATCTGGCGAAGAACGTTTTTCAAGTCCACGGGATTGACGCGTCGGGAGCTGTGGTGGTGAGGCGCCAGCTCAAGCGAGCCTCGGTCGAGAAGTTTTTCGCACAGTTGCCGCCGTGCCTGGTGGGCATGGAGGCTTGCG
>NZ_FNCU01000104.1:0-5341 GCF_900099855.1 Bradyrhizobium sp. Rc2d
GCTTCCAAGCAAAAATACGCCCGACCCTCGGCTACGCCATATAATCAGGGGCGAAACACAATTCTTGCCCACTCTCTTCGCTCCATCCGGGCTACAAGAGAGACCTCAATCCGCGACGGCCACCGCCTCGATCTCGATCAGCCATTCCGGCGCGGCGAGCGCGGAGACACCGACAAGCGTAGAGGCCGGCGGCTCCATGCCTTCGAAGAAGACGGAGCGGGCTTTGCCGATGATGGGGCGCAGCTCCGGCTTGTAGTTCACGACGAAGGTCGTGATCTTGACGATGTTGGCGTAGCTCGCCCCCGCCGCTTTCAGCGCGTGGCCGAGATTCTGCATCACCTGCGTCGTCTGCGCGGCAATATCGCCCTCGCCGACGATCCGCCCCTCCTCGTCCACTGAGACCTGGCCGGAGATGTAAATGGTGCGGGCGCCGGTAGCGGTCACGACGTGCGAATAGGCGGGATTGTGATGCAGGCCGCTGGGGCGGAGATGGTCGAGCTTGGGCATGGTGCTGGCCTCCCGGATGTTTGTGGTTGGGAGGAGCGTAGCTGGAGAGCGCGCGGAGAGCCAGCCCCGTCATTGCGAGGAGCTCTTGCGACGAAGCAATCCAGAATTTTTCCGCGGAGAGATTCTGGATTGCTTCGCGGAGCCTGTCATCGGGCCGCGCTGCGCGCGGACCCGGTGGCTCGCAATGACGGAGGAGAGACAGGTCCCTCAATTACAGGGCTTGCTGTCCTTCACGTCGAACTTGCCCATCGCGCCGGAGATCACGAAATCGTTGTAATCGAGCACGAGCTGGCGGGAGACGCCGTTCTCGTAGAGCTCGAACGCCATCGCGTAGACCGGCGTCTGCTCGCCTTCCTTCTGCTGCGCGTCGCGGTCGAAGTAACTGACGGTGACGGGCCAGCGCTTGAGCGATTTCATATGCTCGTCGGACGTCGACGGATCGGACGCGGTGGCACGATCGGCAGGGATCGGCTGGCCGATCACGGTCAGCGTGTTGTAGACCTTCTGGCCGTCGTCGGAGCCGTCATAGACGGAGAGCTCGAGCAGCGACTTGCCTTCGTTCGCCGCAGCGATGATGCGCTGGATCTGCTCGGTCGGGAATACGATCTTGCCGTCGAGGGTAAATGTCTTCGGCGCCGGCAGTTTCAGCTTGACGTTGATGTGGTCGCCGTCGCGCTCGGCTGAGCCGTCGACGCGGCCGGCATCCGCCTCGTTCATGCGCGTCTCGATGTTGAAGCGGTAGCTCTTGCCGGCGGCGTCCTCCCAGGAATTGGAGCGGAGGTCGCTCAGCGTGACCTTACCCTCGCCGCTGTCGAGCTCGGAGACCTGGCGGAATTCCGAGGTATAACCCTCGCAGGCATTCCCCGTGAAATTGTAGAGGATGCGGCCGCGGGCACTGTTGACCGAGTTGGAGCGCGATTTCACGAGGCTGAGGTCATAAAGCGCCTGGTGCGCGAGGAACGGACCCTTGGCGGCCTGCGCCCCGCCGCCAAGGCCGACAGTGGCCGCCGCGAGCGCCATCACACCGAGCGAAGTCCGGAAAAGGTGCACCATGTCTGTTCCTTGAGGATGCGTCCTTGGGGAAGCGCAGATTAGACATTTTAATGACCGATCCATTGCGTCGCAACTGAGGCCGTTTCACGTAAAGTTGCGGCTCCCGCGTTGAACCTCCTCCCCTGCCTCAACAAAATGCCGTCCCTCCGGTTGCTTGCATGTGGCGGCACGATGAGCGAAACAGGACCGCCGGCCTCCAGAGGCGTCGGGGCAGATGAATTCTTGGACAACGAGGTCGAACATGGCTGGCACAGTCGAGCAGAAACTGGCGGAACAAGGCATCAAGCTGCATGAAGCCCCCACTCCCGTCGCCAACTATGTGCCGTTCGTGCGCACCGGCAATTTGCTGTTCGTCTCCGGCCAGGTCTGCTTCGATCCCGCCGGCAAGCTGATCGCCAAGGGCAAGCTGGGTGCCGGCGTCTCGATCGAAGACGGCGCTGCGGCCGCCCGCGGCTGCGCGGTAAACCTGCTGGCCCAGGTCAAGGCCGCGCTCGGCGACCTCGACAAGGTCGTGCGCGTGGTCCGCCTCGGCGGTTTCATCAACTCGGCGCCCGATTTCCTGGACGGACCCAAGGTGCTGAACGGTGCTTCCGACCTGATGGTCGCGGCCTTCGGTGACAAGGGTCGCCATGCCCGCACCACCGTCGGGGTCGCCTCGCTGCCTGCCGACGCGGCGGTCGAGGTCGACGGCGTGTTCGAGGTCGCCTGACGCGAATGCGCGCTCCGGATTGGCTGACAGCCCGGCCGGTCGCCCATCGCGGCCTGCATGACATTTCGCGCGGCATGGTGGAAAACATGCCGGGCGCGGTCCAGGCCGCGATCGCAGGCAATTTTTCGATCGAGGTCGATATCCAGCTCTCCGCCGATGGCGAGGCCATGGTGCATCACGACCACGCGCTCGGCCGCCTCACCGAGGCTGCCGGAGAGGTGATCGGAAAGACCGCGGCCGAGCTGAAAGCCGTCAAGTTCAAGGACACGCCGGAGCGGATGATGTCGCTCGGCGACCTCTGCGCCCTGGTCGCCGGCCGGGTACCGCTGGTGATCGAGGTGAAGAGCCATTTTGGCGGCGACCGCAAGCTGGTGAGGCGAATGGCCGAGGTGCTGGCGTCCTATGACGGTCCCGCCGTCGGCATGTCCTTCGATCCCGACCAGGTGCTGGCGCTGCGCGAGCTGCTGCCCTCCCGCCCGCGCGGCATCGTCGCGCAGCGGACCTATGAGGACGAGTACTGGGCCAAGCTGACGCAGGCGCAGCGCGACAGCATGCTGTACCTGCGTCACGGCTTCCAGACCCAGCCCCACTTCGTGGCGTTCAAAGTCGACCACCTGCCGGCCCCCACCCCCTGGATTGCCCGCAACGTCTTCGGCTGTGCCCTTCTCGGCTGGACAGTGCGCACGCCGGAGCAGCGGACGCGGGTCGGGCAGCATGCCGATCAGATGATTTTTGAGGGGTTCGTGCCGTAGGGTACGAACGCGCTCGTGTCCCGGACAAGCTGCAACGCTCCAAGCGTTGCGGCGCAGAGCCGGGACCCATCCCTCCGCGAACGTGCTGCCACATGGGCCCCGGCTCTGCAGCGCCCAGCTGAAGGAGCGCTGCGCTGCGTCCGGGGCACGAGAGACGCGTTCCCCACCCTTGAAGTCGCTGCTGCAATGCACGATCTTGGGGACGATGGCATCATCCGAAATCACGCTCGAGGCCGTACCTTCGATTGGCGAAGTGGCACCGGAGGATTGGGACGCCTGCGCCAATCCCGGCAAGGCTTGCAATGGGAATGGCACGGGAACCTCATCCGCCCTTCCAGGCGATTCCGCCGGTCTCTTAAAGTCGGCCTATAACCCGTTCGTCTCACACGCATTTCTCTCCGCCGCTGAGAAATCGGGTTCAGCGACGATCCGCACCGGCTGGGGACCGCGGCATCTCGTGGCCAAGCTCGACGGCCGCGTCGCGGGCGTCGTGCCCTGCTATCTGAAATCGCACTCGCAGGGCGAATATGTTTTCGACCGCGGCTGGGCGGACGCCTATGAGCGCGCCGGCGGGCGCTACTATCCGAAGCTCCAGGTCTCGGTTCCGTTCACCCCGGCCACAGGACCGCGTCTGCTGGTCCGCGACGGTGTCGACCGCGGGCGGATCACCGAGGCTCTGGCGAGCGGGCTGGTGGCGCTGTGCGGGATCAGCAAGGCCTCCTCGGTGCACGTCACCTTCGCCCGCGAGGCCGAATGGAAGCTGCTCGCCAGACACGGCTTCCTCCAGCGCACCGACCAGCAGTTCCACTGGCACAATGACGGCTTTGCGAGCTTCGATGACTTTCTGGCGACGCTGAACTCGCGCCACCGCAAGTCGATCAAGCGCGAGCGACGCGATGCGCTCGCCGCCGGCATCACCATCCACTGGCGCACGGGCAAAGACATCACCGAGGATGCCTGGGACGCGTTCTTCGAATTCTACATGGAGACCGGCTCGCGCAAATGGGGCCGGCCGTATCTGACGCGCGAGTTCTTCTCGCTGATCGGCGAGACGATGAGCGAGGACGTGCTGCTGGTGATGGCCCGCCGCAACAATCGCTGGATCGCGGGCGCGATCAACTTCATCGGCTCAGACACGCTGTTCGGCCGCAACTGGGGCGCGGTCGAGCATCATCCGTTCCTGCATTTCGAGGTCTGCTACTATCAGGCGATTGAATTCGCCATCAAGCGCGGCCTCCGGCACGTCGAGGCCGGCGCACAGGGCGAGCACAAGATCGCACGCGGCTATCTGCCGAAGACGACCTATTCCGCCCACTTCATCGCCGATCCGGGCCTGCGGCGCGCCATCGACGACTATCTCAAGCGCGAACGCGCGTATGTTGCGGAAGCCGGACGCGAACTCGCCGAGCTCGGCCCGTTCCGCAAAGGCGCCGACGAGGCGCCTTGACGCCTCGCCGTTGCTGGTGACAGTAAGCGCAAAATCTCGAGGAGCCGCCGAGGAGCTATCATGACCGCCTACGACACCAACAACATCTTCGCAAAGATCCTGCGCGGCGAGCTGCCCTCCTACAAGGTGTACGAGGACGAGCACGTCTTCGCCTTTCTCGACATCATGCCGCGCGTGCCTGGCCACACGCTGGTGATCCCGAAGGCCGCTGCCCGCAACATCCTCGACATCAGACCGGACGACTTCGCCCATGTCGCCCGCGGCGCGCACAAGATCGCGGCGGCAGCGATGAAGGCGTTCGAAGCCGACGGAATCACCGTGCAGCAGTTCAACGAGCCCGCCGGTGGACAGGTGGTGTTTCATCTCCACATGCACGTGATGCCGCGCCGCGACGGTGTCGCCATGCTGCCGCCCGCGAGCCGCAAGGAAGACACCAACGTGCTGGAACAGCACGCAGCCAAGCTGATGGCGGCGTTGAAGGCGGGGTAGATCTCTCCGCTCGTCATTCCGGGGCGGGCCCCGTAGCCCGGATGGAGCGAAGAGAGTGGGCAAGAATTGTGTTTCGCCCCTGATTATATGGCGTAGCCGAGGGTCGGGCGTATTTTTGCTTGGAAGCGCGGTGCCGTGGCTTGTAGGCGGGTGACGGCGTTAAGCAGCCAGAACGCCCAATGTGGATGGCAATTGGCCAGATAGGCCATGAAGCTGTCGATTCCGAGGATGCTCAATACGCGGGAGAAGTTGTAGCAGAGCGCCATCAGGCTCCATTCGCCGCGCACCTTGTCGAAGCCGCGGACGAGGAAGTGGCGGTAGCCCGCCCGGCATTTGAGGGTGCCGAAGGGGTGTTCGGCGAGTTCGGCCCGGCGGCGCATCTGC